>JAPKDG010000021.1 GCA_028822645.1 Longimicrobiales bacterium
CTGCTGAGGAAGCTCCTGTTGAGGAGGCTCCTGCTGAGGAAGCTCCTGTTGAGGAAGAGAAGTAGGGTAACCACTGTGAATTCCAACCAGGGATAGCTGTGGACAAATCGCAGTACCTGTTGGTTGGCCAGCTCGGGAAACCTCACGGAATCAAAGGCGAGATACGTGTTAGTCCTTTTACCGATTATCCGGAAACTTCGTTTGCTCCTGGAGTAACACTTTACCTGGGTGACGATAAGGGGAATTTTCTCCCCGGTGCTAGGGCAATACGATTGGAATCTGCTCGGCCTTTCCAGACTGGATTACTGGTCAACTTAGAAGGTGTTTCCGATAGAGCTATGGCTCGAATCTTGACTGGAAAGCACCTTTTTCTATCGGTTAACGAAGTCGCAGAGTTACAAGAGGGGGAGTATTTTTGGCACGATTTAGTAGGAATGGAAGCATTTGACTTGAAGGGAAAATTGCTGGGAAAAATTTGTAGTGTGCATGGATTCAACCCAGTGGATTTGTTAGAGATCACTGGTCCTGAAATCAGTTTTATGATTCCTTGCACTAGTGAATTTGTGGTGACGGTTAGCCTTGAAGAGAAGAGAATTGTTTTGGACCCGCCAGACGGTCTTCTGGATTTATAATATGGGGAAGCCCAGTCTCTTAAAGGTGAATGTCGTCACTATTTTTCCTGAATTTTTTAGGGACCCACTCAATACTAGCATTCCAAATCGGGCAAAAGATCAAGGTTTGGCAGAGTATAGGGTGATTGATCTGAGATCCTATACCAGTGACGCTCGCGGCACCATAGATGATGTCCCCTACGGAGGTGGATCGGGTATGGTGATGAAGCCAGAGCCATTTTTTAGGGCTGTAGATGATCTCGAACCATCTGGCCCGGTGGTGTTGATGTCGGCTAGGGGTAAAAAATTTACACATGAAGATGCCGTTCGATACTCCGTGGGACCTGAACTCACTCTCCTTTGTGGCCATTATAAAGATGTAGACCAGAGAGTAGCTGATCATTTAGCTACAGAGGAGGTATCCATCGGAAATTTCATTCTTTCGGGCGGTGAAATTCCTTCTCTCGCCGTAATTGATGCAGTAGTTAGGTTGCTTCCGGGTGCTATAGGGGACCATGATTCAGCCTCGACAGATTCTTTTTATGAAGAACCCACATTGCTGAGTCCACCTTCCTATACTCGTCCCTCAGAGTACAGGTGCTATCGAGTACCAGAAGTTCTGCGGAGTGGAGATCACACTAAGATCAAAGAATGGAAACTTTCTCAGACTAGAGATACCCAGGAAAAATAGACTGTAGTCTCTTAGATATGTTACCGCCCCTCTTCACCCATGAGTGAGGGAGCATTATCTTAGATGCCTGCAAAAATAAGAACTCAGATTGACTGGAAATAGAAAATGGCTGATTTAATAATTCAAGAACTGGATAAGGAAATTCTCCGCGATGACGTAGTTGATTTCGCTCCTGGAGACACGGTCCGTGTTCTTTACAATGTACGCGAGGGTTCTAAAGAGAGAATACAGGCCTTTGAAGGCGTTTGTATGGGACGACGAGGTGGTGGAGCAGGTGAAACCTTTATGGTCCGTAAGATTTCAAGTGGGATTGGGGTGGAAAGAGTCTTCCCCTTGCATGCTCCTACAGTAACTGCCGTCGAAGTAGTAAGGAGAGGACGAGTTCGTAGGGCTAAGCTTTACTATCTGAGAGATCGTCGTGGTAAGTCGGCTCGGATTAAAGAGAAGCAAGCTAGCTAGAACGGACCTCCTGCTAGTAGTACGTCAGTTGCCGCATTATCCGAGGTTTTAAAAGTGGCCGATCCCCTCAGTTATGAGACCGCACTTTGGAACAAAGGCATTCTAAGAATTGCTGGTGTGGATGAAGTCGGTAGAGGGTCACTGGCAGGTCCAGTAGTAGCTGCAGTCGTTGTTTTGCCACAAGACGGTTTCGTAGACGGTGCCGATGACTCAAAAAAGATCAATCGTCAGAAAAGGGAAAAACTCTACGATAGAATTTTTGCCGAAGCTACAGAAGTGCACTTCGGGTTATCTTCTTCTCAGGAAATTGATAAATCCAATATTTTAGTTGCCACTGGTCAGGCTATGAATAGAGCGTTAGGTCAGCTCAGTGAGCCGCCCGATCATGTAGTTGTAGATGGTCTACCGATGGCTTCTTTGGAATGGGAGCACAAGGCTATTGTTAGAGGTGACGGGCTGATACACTCCATAAGTTGTGCTTCAATCGTGGCAAAAGTATTTAGGGATCGTCTTATGGGTGAATTAGGGGAGCGTTATCCAGGTTACGGTTGGGATCATAATGCAGGTTATGGAACCAAGGAACACCGAAGCGCTATAGAGAGGCTTGGAATCTCTCCATGTCATCGGAAAACATTCTTGGGACAGCAGTATGGGTTAGGGATATAATGAACCTGTGGGAGCAATCGCCGACGCTCACCAGGAGGAGATTTGTCACTACAGCTCTTGAGGGATTCCCTCTAGCTTTTTTTTGTCAAAATTCAGCTTACATCGAATTTTCGCGAGAGTCATCGGAGGATCCTCGGCTCACAGCTCGGCCACATAAACCATTTCGTGTTCCTATTCCTGGAGAATCTCGGTTAGGTGCAGAATTGGACAGAGGCGCCTTACTATATATTCCCGCGGGTCATTCGAATGAAATTCCCAGCCCATTGGCAGTGTTTCTTCATGGTGGAGGGGGAAGTGCTCACTATTGGAATAGAGTTTATTCAGAGTGCGACGATCGTGGGATAATTTTAGTCGCTCCTGAATCAAGGTCTCGAACTTGGGATGCGATAGAGGGAGAGTTCGGATTGGATGTAAAATTTTTAGATTCAGTACTTAGGTACACTTTTGATCGATGTAGTGTTGATTCGGAGAAAATATCTTTGGTTGGATTTTCAGATGGGGCTTCTTACTCTCTTTCTCTGGGCCCCTCGAACGGAGACCTTTTTAGTCACCTGATAGCTTTCTCTCCTGGAGGTTCACAGTTAGTAGAACCTGTGGTTGGCTTGCCGAAGATTTTTGTAGCCCATGGGTCCGAAGACAGTGTCTTGCCTGTTTCAATTAGTAAAAATGTTATTGTTCCGACCTTTCAAATCGATGGCTATGAAGTCAATTACCGAGAGTTCGATGGGGGCCATGAACTACCTCAAGACATCCTAATAGAAGCCTTGGACTGGTTTGTCGAGTCCTAGTGGCCTATCAGCGATAGATAAAATCTATTTATTAGATTTCTAGTACTAGTTGGCGTTGGCACGGATCTTGCTCCTATTAATACCTGGAAAGACCATTATTCAATGTGTCCTATCAGGGAGGTGTACCGTGGTCAACAAATGGAAAATGTTAATTAGTATAGGGAATCTATCTGAGAAGGTGATGGGAAGTTTATTGATCTTGTCACTTGTCTGTATGTCTAATCCTTTGTCGGGACAGGATCAAACTCAAAATTTTGATATAGTAGGACGTCTTGTGGACGGGAGTAATGGACAACCCTTACTGGGCGCATCTGTAGGTTTGACAGGTTCTGATTGGGGCTCTATAACGGACCAAAATGGAGTCTTTGTGATCCCAGATGCGTTTGTGGGCTGGAAAACTGACAGAAAAGGGGGCTTTTCCCTAACAGCAAGCCGTCTTGGTTATAAAACATTAACCTGGGAGGGAGATCTCTCTAGGAACGATGACAATCTAACAATCAAGATTTCCCCAAAAGCTGATATATTGGAAGAAATCGCTGAGGTCAGAAAAAATCTTAAGAGTAGGAGAGTCGGTTCGGGTACGGATGTGAAAGCCTATGACCGAAAGGATTTAGTGACATCTAGAGAAACTACAGCCTTACGGTTTTTAACTAACAGAGTTTCCATTCCACAAAGGCAACCACCCATAGTTTTTGTGGATGAAGTGCAGGTAATGGGAGGGATCGATTACCTAGATGGGATCGACCCGATCGATCTTGAGTTGATGGAGATTTTTCAGTCCGGCAGGCATGTTAGGATTTATACAACCGATTTCCTGAGGCAAGCTTCCAAAAATGGATTTCAACCTAGAGTGCTATTTCGCTAGTTCGGTAGGTTAGACTTATGAATCTCAGTTTTGGTAGGCCATTTCTCAGGCCACGGCCTACCAAAACCGAGATTCATAAATATTTCAGAAATTTGGGTGAGATTCCTCCAGGACAGAGGCGCTCTCACTATTTATGTTCCGAGAGGGAGCCGACTGCAGTCCTTCGGTCTTATCTATAACAAGAAGCTATTCCAGAAAGGAAGCCTAGGACGGTTCCAGATAGCATCGGAAGTAGCGTGCTCGGCCTTGAACCGTCAACTCGTCCACCGTCGGAGGCACCCAAGATACGACTGATAACGAAGCCGGCGGCCGTGCCTCCTATAGAAAATTTGCGGAGTTTGCTCTTGCACTCACCAGGGCCCAATGGAGCTGACCTGGAGCTTGTCCTAGCTCTTGTTAGACGGAATTCCAAGACCTCTATGACGTCTCCTCCAGCTGGCTTACTACTTCCAAATCGGAGAGTGGCATCACCTGAAAAAATACGTCGAACCCCACCGATTTCGTTAGCCCTTCGTGTTTCTAAATAGATCAGAGGGTGGTGTTGGTTGTCAGCATAAACTGAAGGAACAGTCGGATTGAATGTAGAAGGGCGAGCTGTACTCCTGATCCAAGTCGGCCTGAGTGCACCGATGGCTTCCATGACAGACATTTGGGAATATATCCCATCGCTTAGCTCTTCTGCCGTTATTAAGTTTCGATCGGTACGCGGCCCAGTAGATTCTCCTCCAGTCGTAGCACAGCCAGAGATAGTGACCATTAGAAAAAGCCAGATGCTATTCCGTTGTAATGCCATGTTTCTATCCCTCTGCTTGTATGTTTGAGAAACTGAGAAGGCTGTTTGTAGTCTTCAATGTATTTTTCAGGATGATGTGAATTTTAACGTCTTCTGCTATAGTTTAGCAATTCCGTTAAAGGATTAGTTAACCATAGAAGGGTCCATCTTAAGATTAGCAAGTGTGTGATTCCGAAGGGAGGACAAGCTGATGGCAAGTCAGAGATACGAAAATCAGGTGTTGTTAGAAAGAAACAAAAGGGAAGTGCGATCCTGGATCCTATTTGATTTTGCGAATTCAGTATATCCTGCAGTGATTTCGACTGTGGTATTCAGTATATTTTTCATCAATACCGTGGTTGGGAATGAATCTGGAGAAGGAGATTGGTGGTGGGGCCTCGCTATCTCACTCTCCGTACTCATAACGGCCATTACTTCGCCGATACTAGGTGCCATCGCAGATCGTTCTGGCGTCAGAAAGAAATTTATGGGATTCTATGTGGGTCTTTGCTTGATAGGGGTCACACTCTTTCCAACCATCGAGCCAGGAATGATTTATTGGGCTTTCTCACTGTTTGTTCTTGCAAATGTAGGTTTCGAAGGCTGCCTTCCCTTTTACAACGCGTACTTGTCTGAGTTGGTCCCCTCTGGGCGGCAAGGTCGTGTCTCTGGGCAGGGATTTGCTCTAGGTTACCTCGGATCAGCACTTGGGCTCGGGCTTGCCCTTCTTATTCTGAGGTTTAATGGAAACTTAGACCTAGTATGGCTAATGGTTTCTGCGTTTTTTCTTATTTTTTCTATTCCATCGTTTCTATTTCTCCCAGTTGACGATTCCCGTGGCAAGGAAAATATCGCACAGGGAGTTAAGTGGGGAATCCGTAATGTGAAGACACTTTGGAAAGAAGTGATGGCGGAAAAAGAAATCAGAAACTTCCTCATTGCATATTTTTTCTATATAGACGGAGTTCTCACGGCTATTGTTTTTTCTACGTCTTTGGCCAAAACAACTTTTGGATACAGTCAAAATGAGTTGATTTATCTTTTCTTGTTGATTCAAATCGCTGCATTGGCAGGGGCTTTTTTCTTGGCGAAACCGACCGACCGACTCGGGCCTAAGAAGATCCTTAACGGTGTATTGATCCTGTGGATTTCGGTTGCTTTAGGTATTTACTTTATTCCCGACAGCTCCAAGCTAGGGTTTGCCTTTCTTGGTCTAATCGCTGGCTTGGGTCTCGGTTCAGTCCAATCTGCCAGTCGGACATTAATGGCCAGGTTGACACCTAGGGGTAGGGAAGGAGAAATGTTTGGATTTTATGCTCTGTGTGGCAAATCTTCCTCAGTAGTTGGGCCCCTGATGTTTGGATTTGTTGCGGTTGCAACTGGTGGCAATCAGAAACTTTCAGTGATGTCGATCAGTATACTTTTCGTGATAGGCTTGGTGCTTCTTCAGAGAGTCAATGATACCCCGGCTCCAGATGTTACTTGAAGGCAAAGGCTACTGGGGCGACAGTACTGCTACAATCCTAATTGTTAAGTAGGCTTGGTGCGAGAATAATTAGTGACTATTGTTCTATGATGATTGGTCCTTAGAGAAAGGAGTTAAAATCCAGAAATGGAAGACAAGAGAAATGTTGGACTGCTGATCTCTTTTGCGGTCATTTTGGGCCTACTGGCTTTTGTGTCTACTCCAAACATTTTGTTCATAGAGGGACAGTATGCTCAAGGTTTTGACTACTGGTGTAGTAGCAATGAGTGGATCCAGATGTCTCCTAATGTGACAGAATTAGAGCTTGGTGACGCTATGCATCCCGGATGTAGACGGAATACGTCGTCTGCGTTAGTTCGCTTCGCCATAGTATCTTTAGCTGCGTTCTTCTCTGGAATGGTTTTCCTTAAACAGATGGCCGTACAGAGAAAAACCTGAGACCAATGGTAGAAGTTAGATGTCTTTCTGAATGGCGGATTTCTTCGATCAGAAATGCAAATAAGACTGAATCTTTAAAGAGAATTCAGTAGGTTCTGAGGGAAGAGTGGGGTTCCAGGTGTCCAGATTGACAGCGATTTTGTTGTGGCCTACAAAATGGGTGACAAATCCAAACGTGCTGAGGATTCCGCCATCGTTAGAGGTGTCCCTATCAGGATCACCCCAACTGATACGCACCAGAGGTTCTACGAGCTCGACTAAGGAATTGTCTGAAACAAACTTCTTATAGGCCAGAATTGTCTGAAAAGACCTGAAACTGCTAGGTTTTCCTTGGATGTCCATGTTTTTCCAGTTGTCACCGATGATTATACCAGCTTTCATGTGCACACCAGGATTTCCGTAAGCACCCCACTCTAGGTCGGCCCCCCAGGCAATCCCATGTTGATCCTTGCCGACAATGGAGTTTAAGTAATCATGAGCGCTGAAGTTGGGTGATAGAGTTAATTTATCTGAAACGGGGAATTCCAAGCGGCCTGAAAAAGATTTGGCTCCCGATCTCTCTTTTTGGTTGGCCCCAGCTCCGTTTGTGATTGCGAATGAGTAGCTCACGTTGTTTGCTGTCAGGATGCCATCAAAAACTATTCCAATATCACGGTCTGAATACCCGAGACTTTCTGTAAATCTACCGTAGGAGCAAAGTTTTCCTGGACCTGAGCACATGCCAATGCCGCGTATATCTCCATCTCTTTCGATAACCAGTGTTTGTGTGGAGCTCGTTAATGCGAAAATGTCGAAAGCTCTCTTGAACTGTCCCGATGTTACACGAAAAGATGGACTGAAAGACAGCTTGAGATAAGCATCTTTTAAAGAAATATTACCTCTCCCAAAATCGGGCTGTACTTTTCCTGAAACTAAATTGTTCACTTTAACTTCCGCGGTGAGACGAGTACGGCGGAGGAGGAACTCTGATCCCATTTTACCATCTACTGAGGTGGTGTTGAATTGGGTGTGAGTTCGTCCAGATATGGTAAGTTCCGAGGCCTGGGACTTTAGGGTGACTTGAGCCATCAGTGGGGAATACCCGAGACCGAAGAGTACGCTACTAGTCAGTAGGAAGGGTCTCCAAAGAATGTTTTTTGTTAGCATTTCATCTTCCTCAATACCAGAAAGTTAATGTATTATATAGAAAAAGTATACCAGATAGCAGGAGTTATAGTTTGTGAAAAAAAGAACAAGGATTAAGTTGAAGCGGAATGTTGTTTTTCTGTCCCATAGATTGTACTTTTTGTCACAAAGTGATAGCACGCATCTAAATGTAAATCGTACGGGGAGGAAGATGGGAAATAGAGCCTTGTTGGCATTAGTATTCTTACTGGGATGTGGCGGAAATTCAGATAGAGAATTTATTCAGAATAAAGGGTCTGATACACTGGTAAATGTAGCTCAGGCATGGGCTGAAAATTATGTATCGGTAGACTCTACCGTGGCTGTTGCAGTAACGGGAGGAGGATCAGGTACTGGTATCTCAGCTATGATCAATGGGACTGTGGATATTGCAAATTCTAGTAGGGCCATGCGAGGCGAAGAAATTGAAGCTGCCAGAGCTAACGGAGTAGATCCAATCGAACACACGGTTGGCTTCGACGCTTTGGCTATTTTTCTGCATCCGGACAATCCCTTAAGATCAATTTCATTCGCCCAGCTGGGTAGTATCTATGGAGACGGTGGGAATGTTGATAGTTGGAGCCAATTAGGTATTGAGATGCCTGGGTGTTCTAGTGGAGAGATTGTTCGAGTGAGTAGACAGAATAATTCTGGCACATATGCGTATTTCCAGGAAGCGGTGCTGGGTGAAGGGAAAGATTTCGGACTGGGATCTAGGGATATGAATGGTTCGTCAGAGGTCGTGGATTTGGTCGCCAGCACTCCTTGTGGCATCGGATATAGTGGACTAGCCTATGCTACAGAAGAAGTTTTTATGCCGTGCGTGACTGTCGATGAAGGGAGTGATTGTGTTTTCCCATCCGTTGAAACTGCGATCGATGGGAGTTATCCAATTTCACGGCCTCTCTTTATGTACACAGCTGGTCAACCTGAGGGACAGGTGGGAGCTTACCTGGATTGGATTTTAGGAGAAATGGGCCAGTGTATCTTGTTTGGGAAAGGTTATGCGCCGGTGACGTCGGTAGTCTGCAGTTAGGAGGGATCTAAGAGATGCAACACCAACATTATGCTGAACGTATTGAATCGGATCTGAAAGAGATCGGTACACATATCGATCGGGTTTCCGATGAAATTTTGGATCAGATCGCGAAAGTCTTACACTCGTTTATCCATAGGGATGTTGAAGGAGCTAACGAGGTCGTTTTAGGTGATCGCAGGATAAACCGGAAAATAGAAATAATCGACGAACTGGTGCATGCATTTGTAGTGAGGCATGCACCCAGTGGTAAACACCTGCGATATGCTTCTGCCGTCCTACGACTTTCGGTAGCTCTGGAAAGAATTGGCGATTATGCTGGTGCCATTGGGAGGCAGATTGTCAGGATTGAATCAGCGCCTCCAGATCGGATTACTAAGCAGATTGAAATGATCGCTCAGCAGGCACGTTATACCTTAGAAAAAGCAATCCGGGCTTTCCAGCAGGGAGATGTGGAGAGTGCTAGAGAGACCTACTGGCACTCCGAAAGATCTGATCATGCCCTAAGTCTCGTATTCAATGAGGTAATGGAATTGGGCTCTACAGCAGGCATTAGTGTGGTAGATGTGCTGGGTCTCAGTAGAGTGTTAATGCTTTTCAGGAGAATGGAAGAACAGGCAGAAAATCTTTCGGAACAAACGGTCTTTGCGTTTTCAGGGGAGCAACGTAAACCGCGAGTGTTCCGCATCCTTTTCTTAGATGAAAAGCATAATTTAGAGGCCCATGTAGCTGAAAAATATGCTACTAAGGCGTTTCCAGAGAGTGGTGTTTATGAGAGTGCAGGATGGAACGTCGAAGAGGACAAGTATTTGGAAGATGACTTGGTTCATTTCATGGATGCTAAGGGCCTTGACCTCAGACATGCACGTTCGAAAAAATTGATTCCCATTTCGGAACTGTCTACTCATTTCCATGTTGTGGTCGTTTTTTCGGGAGATGAGGGAGTGGCCGACGATTTTCTAGGAGATGTCCCTTTTAGGACAACAGTTCTGCACTGGAAGCGATCTGACGTATCTGATTTGGACGGCCTTTATCAGAATGTCGCTGGTTCCGTCCAGAAATTGCTGACAATTTTAGCTGGAACCGATGCTAAATAATTCAATGAACAGTGACAAAAACATATTGGTGAGCCAGGATCTGGATGTTAAAGACAGTGCCTGGTACTGGGATAAATTCTTCCAAATACTGATGTTCATATCAGGTGTGTCAGCGATCTTTTTAATTGTTAGTATTTTCTTTTTTATCACTAAAGAAGGCTTTAGTTTTTTCTTTGAATCTTTCAGTTTCCGGGAGTTCTTCCTCTCCTCAGCATGGAGGCCTACTTCTCTCTCTAATCCCACTCACGGGATATTGGCCCTGGCAATTGGAACGGCCAGTGTAACAGGATTTGCGATGCTGTTAGCAGTACCATTTTCACTTTGTGCTGCTATTTTTATCTCTGAATTTGCATCTGGTCGAGTCCGAGAAATATTGAAAGTGTTGATTGAGCTTCTTGCCGCTATTCCGTCAGTAGTTTGGGGATTTATAGGGCTTTCGATCATGAATCCGTTGATCATAGATTTATTTGATGTACCCGTAGGTTTAGGAATCTTAAATTCTGGAATCATTCTTGGATTGATGGCAGCTCCAATCATGACGACTATTGCGGAAGATGCTCTTAAGGCTGTGCCCGATCATTATAGAGAGGCGGCAGAAGCACTGGGTGCTACCAAGTGGCAGGTAACTTTTAAAGTGGTTTTACCAGCAGCAAAAAATGGGCTTGTCGCAGCGATTTTGCTCGGAGTAGGTAGGGGATTTGGAGAAACTATGGCGGTTCTCATGACCAGCGGTCATTCGATCAACCTGCCAACCAGCCCCTTTGATTCAGTACGAGCACTGACAGCGACAATCGCTGCAGAGTTAGGTGAAACTGCTGTTGGTTCTGAGCACTACAAAGCTTTGTTCACTCTCGGAATACTTCTTTTTCTTGTCACCTTCGCAATCAACCTAATCGCAGACATAGTGGTTAAGGGCAATAAGAGGCATTAGGTGTTTCAATCTACGGAGTTGAATCGCCGGAATCACAGTGTACAGAAATTAGTGTCTATTCTGTTTGGGGTGGTGACCTGTCTATTGATTGTACCAGTGTTAACGATTATGACTGTCTTAGTCTATAAAGGTGGTCCAAATATTTCCTTCGAATTTCTTTTCAGCGCTCCTACTAATGGGATGACTGCTGGTGGAATATTCCCTGCCCTTTTAGGCACGATTTTGCTGGTAGTTGTGGCACTAATCTTCTCAGTGCCTTTGGGTGTAGCAACAGCAGTATATCTCTCTGAATATGCTTCGGACACTTGGTTAACTCGCCTCATCAATTTAGCCATTATTAATCTGGCAGGGGTTCCTTCAATTGTTCATGCTTTATTTGGGCTAGGAGCGTTTGTGATTTTCGCAGGATTTGGAACCAGCATATTGGCAGCAAGCCTCACCTTAGGGATTATGACTTTGCCTGTTGTGATTGTAGCAACGCGAGAGTCTTTGCAGGCGGTTCCTCCAGAATTTAGAATGGCTTGTTGGGGAATGGGTGCCACCCGATGGCAGACGATCCGGAAGGTGGTTTTACCTAATGCGATGAGCGGAATTTTGACTGGAGTGATTCTCGAGGTTTCCAGGACTGCGGGGGAAACAGCACCGATCATGTTTACTGGAGCAGCATTTTTTCTACCTTTCCTTCCACAGGGAATCCTGGACCAGACAATGGCTATGTCGCTGCATCTTTTTGTAGTCTCCACTCAAGTTCCTGGTGTGCCAGAAACTCTTCCCTATAGTGTGGCATTGGTTTTAGTGTCATTGGTTTTAATTATGAACGCAGCTTCCATAATTCTTCGGGCATATGTCAGAGGTCAGAAGAAATGGTAGGTGCAGCGATTGAGCTTTTGGTCCAGGATTTGACTATCCGGTATGATAATGACATTGCTCTTCGGGTAGACAAACTGGAGATTCGGAAGAATGAAATATTTGGGATCATCGGACCAGCAGGAAGTGGAAAGACGAGCTTTTTGAACGCTATCAATAGGATGGATGAGTTCAACGACTCTATGAATGTCCAAGGGTCTATCAACTTTGGCGGACTTGAAGTTAGTCGCGTGAAAAATGTTTATGCACTCCGAAAAAAAATCGGAGTTGTTTTCCCCCTACCTGTCGGACTTCCATTAAGTATTTATGAGAACGTGGCACTATCTCCACGGCTCTCTGGAGTCAAAGACAAAACCAAGCTGGATGAGATTGTGGAGCGCTGCCTGATACGAGCTGCTCTTTGGGAGGAAGTGAAGGACCGATTGCATCAACTTGGTAGTTTGCTCTCGGGAGGACAACAGCAGAGGCTTACCATTGCGAGAGCACTCTCTCAGGAACCGAAACTCCTCCTTTTGGATGAGTTTTCTATTGCCGTCGATCCAGTCACAACTATGCGTATAGAGGATGTCTTAAAAGAATTAAAGAAAGAGATGACAGTGGTTTTGGTGACCAACTTGGTGCAACAGGTTAGGCGATTATCCGAGAGGACAGCATTTTTTCTAAATGGAGAATTGGTGGAAGTGGGCGAGACGGAAGATTTCTTCACTGGTGTAGTCGAAGACCAACGTACTCGTGACTACGTGGAGGGTCGTTTTGGATAGAGTGGAGAGTTTAAGATTTGCCATCCAAGTGGACAAATTGAATTTTTGGTATGGAGACTTCCAAGCTCTCTTTGACGTTGATCTGGAAGTCAAAAAGGGCTCTGTGACCTCTCTTATCGGTCCATCAGGATGTGGAAAATCAACTTTGTTGAGATCAATCAATCGCATCAATGAGCGATTGGGGTCTTATGCGAGAACCTCGGGATCTATCCGCATTCTGGACCATGATATTTTGGATGAAAGTGTAGATTTGTCACAACTCAGGAAGCGGGTGGGTATGGTGTTTCAACGTCCAAATCCTCTACCTCTTTCTATTCGTGACAATGTCCTTTTTGCTCATAGGATTCACGGATCAAGCAAAAAACTCTCCAAGGGAGAAGAGGAGAGGATTTTAGAGGATTCACTTAGGACGGTCCTACTATGGGATGATGTGAAAGATCGTTTAGGTAGGGATGCTAGGGGGTTGTCTCTTGAAGCACAACAGAAGCTTTGTATAGCTCGTCTTATTCCTTTAAAGCCATCAGTTATCTTAATGGACGAGCCTACTTCTGCACTGGATCCAAAAGGGACAGAAGCGTTAGAACAGATGATTTGGACTTTGGCTGGAGAGTATACGATTCTTATCGTAACCCACAATATGGCTCAAGCTAGACGTGCGAGTACTGAGTCCGCCTTCATGTTGCTTGGAAAATTGGTAGAGAAACAGAATACTGGAGATTTGTTTCTGAATCCCCGACATCAGCAAACTGCCGACTACATAGAAGGAAGATATGGCTAACGCAACACTCTTGTGGTTTCTTAATTCCTTTAGATGAGATAGGATTATCACAAGTTTTTTTCTATTGGCAGGGCGGGCTTCAGACCAAGGATAATTATCATGAAGAGAAGAAAATTTATTGTTTCTTCAGCTTTGAGTTCTATCGCAGTAAACTCAGGGGAATTGATTTCTTCGGATGTTAATCCAGTGACTGCCAGAGCAGAAGGAAGAAAGATTCTCATTGCTGGTGGTGGGTTCAGGGAAGCATTTATTCGCTATATGGCTGAACTTACTGGTAAGGAAAGGCCACGGCTTTGTTACCTACCTACAGCCTCTGCAGATAGTCCATCAGGAACCATTAGCTGGTTTCAGAATTGTGCTAATCTCAACGTTGTCCCATTTGTCCAAGAGAGTTTCATCAGTAGTTATAGGATGGATCAAAGTTTTGAGGATGTCCTGCTCTCGATGGATGGAATAGTGGTTTCTGGAGGGAACACTCTGAACCAACAGGCGATTTGGAAGGTTCAGGGGATCGATGTGATTTTAAAAGAGGCTTGGGACAGAGGGATTGTCTTAGGAGGAGCTAGTGCTGGTTCTTTATGCTGGTTCGAAGAAGGAACAACTGATTCCAGGCCTAAGGAAGTCACAAAAATCGAATGTCTGGGTTTCCTCAAAGGAAGTCATTCGCCTCATTACGATGCTGAAGCGGCTCGCAGGCCTCTTTATGAGAGGCTCATCAAGTCGGGCGAGTTGATGCCTGGGTATGCCTGTGACAATGATGCGGGAATTTACTTTGAAGATAATGAGGTAAGACGAGTGGTATCTACTCGAGCTGATGCCAAAGTCTATTATGTGAGTCGGGTCGGAGATGAAGTGGTGGAGCGTGTTATGGAGCCAGAGAGGATAGATTGATCCCTCTCTCTGTTGCGCAAACAAAGCTTACTTGATCTATCTGTTTCCCAAGAACATTTGCGCGATTGCTTCACCGTATCGAGCAGAATCGAAAGGTAGACTGTTGACTTGTAATGCGACTACGACACCTTGGTCCGCAAAATTAGCAAGGAATGAGCGTGTTCCCTTTACTGTTCCGGTATGGCTTGGGTAACGGCGACCAGCCTGGTCTGTCCGTATGAACCAAGCCAAAGCTTGTTCGTGACCCAAGGTTGTGTTCGTTCCGTATTCTCTAATTGAAGGGTCAATTTGCGGTGTATGCATTTCTGTTACGGTTTGTCGATCCAGAAGCCTTCCATCGTTAATAGCAAGAGCTAACCTGACCATATCCTCGACATTGGATAGTATCCCTCCTCCAGCGTACTTATAGCTAGGGTCTTCGTTAGGCGCATTGATGAATTGCCCAGTTTCGTCACGGACATAACCCTTTCCTCTGTTATTTACTACTCGGGATGGGACATCGAACTGGGTCGCCATCATTCCTGCAGGTTCAAAAACGTTGTACTTGAGGTATTCTTCATACTTCGCATCAGTCACGGACTCGACAATACCATGCTGCAGGTTGTGTGCATGGGATGAGTACATCCATGCGGTGCCTGGGTCATAAACCAAAGGGTCGTCACGCCATAAACGAGTAGCTTCTTCGAAACTGTCGTAATGTCGAAATTTTAATAGTCCGTACGGTCCGAATTCACCATTTCTGTAGTGTCGAATGCCAGAGGTATGGGTGAGAATATGACGAATCGTTATCGGAGAAGGTTGCTCTGGGTAATAGGGCATATATCGTTGGAGGGTAGCATCCAGATCGATTAACCCTGTTTCTACGAGTTGCATGAGTCCAACGACTGCGAAGACTTTGGAGACGGAGCCGACGTTGTGAACCGTACGTCCAGTGGCTGGAGTGCGATTGTCCAATTCAGCGTAACCAACGCCTTCAGAAAAAACGATTTCCCCATCTACGGCTACAGCTACCGATATTCCTGGAAGGTCATGGTCACTCCTCAGCTGTTCCATGTAGTCGATTACCTGATCGTACGAGATTTCCTGTCCAATCAGGGGGGTCTGACAAGACACTAGAATGAGGGTTATGATGGATTTGACAGTGAAGGATCCGAGGAAATGTCCCATGGGCGTTGTCTCTCCTATTAATTAGGCGTTTCATTCGGCCATCGATCTATTTGGAAACAGAAACAATAGTTACTGTGAGGACTCAATGGTCTGAGCTGCTCGCAATAGTAATCCTTCTTTCCAAGGCTTAGCAACAAGCTGAATGCCAAGCGGGAGCCCTGCCTGATTTTTACCTACAGGAATGCTGATGGCTGGCCATCCTAAAATATTGAAAGAATTCATGAATCGTGTGGAGGAAGGTTCTCCGAGTAGGGGAGTCGTGTCTGGTTGAGAATGGGTCAAGATTAGGTCAAAATCTTGTAATGACTGATCCCATTTATTGCGAATGACTCGACGTATTTTCTGTGCTTGTACGAAATCTTCTCCACTGAAAGCAAAAGCGGCAAGCAATCGATCTTTACAAAATTCTCCATAGTCCTGATAGTGGTTGATAAGATTGGGAGTGTGAAATGTGGCTGCTTCTACAGCCAGGATAGCGTTACTGGTTAGCCAGAGTGCAGAAATGTCCTCAAGGTCGATTTCGGTCAGTTCAGCACCGGCATCCTCCAAGAGAGTCAGTGTTGTGTTCCAGGAATCAAGCATTTCGCCGTTGTTTACGGGTTGTGAAAACCCATCCTCTTTCAGCACACCGATCCGTAGACCGTGAATTCCTGCGTTTAAGTCTGCAGGTACAGTAAATTCACTGTTTTTTCTAGTTCTCGAATCCAGAGGATCATGGCCAGCCAGTACACTCAACAAGAGAGCCGAATCTTCCACGTTGGCAGTTAGGGGTCCGAGATGGTCAAGTGACCAAGCAAGTGGTGTACAGCCTGATAGACTCACCCGTCCGAATGTTGCTTTCAATCCCACTAGTCCACAGAGTGTGGCTGGGATTCTGATGGAGCCACCAGTGTCTGATCCTAGTGCTGCACAGACGATACCAGCGGCTACGGCTGCAGCCGACCCACTGCTGGAGCCACCAGCATCATAATCCAAGTTATGCGGGTTGCTGGTCGGACCGTAGTGGGGATTACTTGAACCTGGCCAATAGGCAAATTCAGAAAGACGGGTCTTGCCAACGATGATGGCACCCGCTTTGAGAAGACGATCTACGGCACCAGCATTAAAGTTGCTGATCTGGTTGTTTAGTATTTTTGAGCCAGCTGTCCTAATAGTCCCTGTCATGGCTATAAGATCTTTGATGGCTACAGGAATTCCATGCAAAGGACCGCGGTATCGTCCAGCACTTATTTCCGTTTCTGCTTGTTCTGCAGCCCGTAATGCTTGGTCTGTGAGAACACTTTGGAATGCATTGAGTTGAGGGTCTTTCTCACTGATTCGATTTAAGGTTTGTTTTGTCAACTCAACGGGAGAAATCTGCCGGTCTTTTATTCGATGGCTGAGTTGACCGATAGTTAGAGGTTCGTCTGAGGTGGTCTCTTGTAATGCGAGATGTGCTCCATTCTCATGCACAGTCGATTTGTTTACCGGTTGAAGGAGATCCCAGTCTGCCAAGTAGTCGGGATTTGCGGAATTCTCCACGGTTTTAGACAGTTTGTGTAGGGAGGCGACTCGCTCCAGACATTCCTGAGAAATGACTCGTTCAATGTCATTTGCACTGGCAGGTATGCCTGCGGAATAGATATTTGCGACCAGTCGATCTTTGAGTTTTTCTGGGTTCATGTGTTTGCTGTGAGTTTTTGAGATGTCTGTGAGGATAGATGTGAAACCATAAGGGACAGCAAGTTAATCCGCCACAGAAGAGATATCACTCTGTGGTCAAAGGGGAGACATAAGTTATCCTTGTTGATATGAAAAATGTAAAATTGTAGTTTTTCCTTTGCAGGCTGTTCGGATATGGGTTCTATAGATCCTAGGATGACCAGGGTTTTTGATAATTATGAAAAGGTGATTTGACGCATGAGATTCCTGACCTTTAAGAAAGATGGTGATTTCAAACTCGGATTGAAATCGGATGAACAAGTTGTTGATGTACAGGCAGCTTCTAATCGGATGGGCATGGAAATTCCATGTACCTATGATGCTTTGGTAAAGGGTGGTGTTGGCGATCTTTCTGAGTGGAAGAGACTAATAGAGGGAGCCTTGGAGAGTCCGGGATGTTGCCATAACGAGGAGAATGTGGAATTCGGTCCAGCCGTAATCAACCCTCATAAGGTTATTTGTGTGGGTTTGAATTATCGAGAACACGCTGCTGAAGCAGGTATGGATATTCCGAATGAGCCAGTACTATTTAACAAGTTTAATAACTCTATAGCTGCTCCGGGGCAGGATATAGATATTACTGGCCTGGCAAGAGTTGATTATGAGGCTGAGTTGGCTTTTGTCATGGGAGAAGAAACACGGAGAGTTTCTGTTGAAAATGCTTTAGATAAAGTCTTTGGTTATTGCACTTCGAATGACCTCAGTGAGCGGGAACTTCAGTTCCGATCGGGCCAGTGGCTGCTTGGCAAGGCGTTGGACGGATTCTTACCGATAGGTCCTTATCTTGTGACTGCAGATGAAGTGCCTGATCCTCAAAATCTGTCTATCCGGGGTTGGCTGAATGGGGAAATTAGGCAGGACAGTAATACCTCAGACATGATTTTTACGGTCGCAGAGATCATTAGCTATATCAGTCAGTACATAACTCTCGACCCAGGTGATGTCGTTATCACTGGAACTCCTCCTGGAGTCATCATGGGCAGGGAAGATAAGGCATGGATGACCGAAGGTGATAGTTATGCAGTGGAGATTGGCAACCTTGGCAACCTATCGAATACTATGCGGAGCCGAGCATAAGTCCTTATAACGAATGATTATTTGTCTTTCTGCCGACAAAAACTAAGCGGTAAGGCCATATAATCAGACCAAATGTTTTTTCAATCAATCTTGATATAAATCTTCTAGATATTTCGGATCATCTGTAGTAAATATGTCTTGACCCTCTACCCCACTCAACAGATTAATAGCCTTGATGTAGCTGCGCGGACCTCCTGAATTTTTTGCATATCTTGGGGTTAGCCAGGCTCTAAATGATTCTCGACGATTTTTCACGTCCTACTCTGGTTTTAGGGTCAAGGTATACTGGCCATTTCGTTCTACCGCTTCTCTACTAAAGGAAAGAGGGAAGTATTCTTGGTTACCCCAGCTTTCAGCCAGGTTATCATAGAATGGACTTCCGGGTCGACCAGACTGTCCTGGGCTGATCGTAGCCTGTGAGGCGTCCAGGTCAGAGAAGTCTATTATTTCTCTAAAAGTTGCACCGGTAGCAGCTACAGTTCCCGCTCCTCCCAGCCTTTCGACGGGCTCGATATCATATGCAGATATCAGATCGTGAGGGAATTCACTTCTTTGGATTCTTCCCCATCTCCACTGATCAGAGTCTTCGCCCTGTTCTTGCTGGATACTGTTGAGGGCTTGGATAAAGACGTCTTCTGTGATCGGCTCGTCCTGGAGAAGTCCTTGTAGATGGCTGAAAATTGCAGCTGGCCGACTATCCCGTCCATATATTCCGTCCCAAGACTCTACTTCTTGACGTAAGGTTTCTACTTCTGGGTCATTTGCAACCCAGCCTCTCAGTAACTCAAGAGATGCAAAGGAAGAGGAAGAGTAGGCATCGTGTTGAAGGTCTTTGGAATCTTGGATTGTGAATTGACTCCCGTTATTCAAGACGTCCTGCACTCTCAAGATTCGAGGAGTGAGTGCAGGGGCCGTTTTGAAGAAAAGAGGAGGGTCATAGCCAGGCGGATGGATGTCATGGTTGGCGGTTCCTATCCAGCCCCGAGAGGGATTGAACTCTGTAGGTAGGTCATTCCGGAAACCATCCCATTCATATTCGCCCGTTCCAGGAACTGGTAATCTACCGTGCCAGCCATCTCTTTTTGGGGATAAGGCGGCAGCTTGCCAGGCTATATTCCCTTGAATGTCACCGCAGATCATGTTTTCAGTAGGTGCCATCCAATAATTCATCGCTTCAAGAAATTCAGAGCAATCATTAGCCACATTTAGTCGCAGAGCTGGCAAGTAGCCAGTCGTACCAGGTTCATGCATGGTAGAACGTAGCGAATAAGCCAAATTATTTTCTTGGTCTTCAAAGAAGATAGGTCCGTGCCGTGTGAACCTTAGGTCAACCAGTTGTGGCTCTTCACCTTTTACGTAGATGGTGTCCATTTCTACCCGTATTGATTCATATTCTCCGTTCCATAAAACTTCATTCGAGTTTTCTGGGTTCACTGTTTCTTGGTATACATCTGATTGGTCTGTTCCCACGATAGTTAATCCCCATCCAATTCTTCCGTTGTGTCCGATAGCAACACCAGGAAGCACAGGTTCTGTAGAACCGATAGCTGTCCATCCTGGAGCATCCAGATGAACCATATAGCGCAGAGAAGGATTTGTGACGCCACGGTGCGGGTCATTCGCTAGAATTACTTTTCCAGAGGCTGTGAGGTCGCCGCTGATCACCCAGTTGTTACTTCCGGGAGAATGCTCAAAGGGGCCCAGATTTACTGATGCTTGTCTATTATCCCATGAGTTGTAAGGTTCGATCACATTCGGTCTCACTATTGTACCACGGAATCCTCTCAGTCCATTCGCGATGTCTTGGTTGATGACTGGAAGGTTCAGTCCTCTCGGGACGACCAAGTCTCTAAAAGGAGTTGGCCGAGCTTGTCGGTTTGCTTCCGCTGGACCCAAGTCCAATACACTTTGAGCGAGGGAGATTTCCCTCATGCCATCTCGAGTGGGCATCGCTGTTGCGATTCTCAAGAGTGGAGTTTCAGCTGTCCATGGTTCTGGTTCAATTCCTGTTAAAGTGAATTCAACAGGTAATTCTCCCGATGATGTGGCATGGTCTATGTAGGCGTTTACTCCGGAGGAGAAGGCGGTCAGGATACGGTATCCCTCAGGATGGTAGCTACTGAATTCTTCTTCTGTCCAGGGCCCCCTATATTTCAGTAATCTTGCGCTACGATCATGTTCCAGCCATTGTCCACCCAATATTTCTGATAGTCGTCCTTCACCAGCCCTGCGATACATATCCATTTGCCAGAGTCTGTCTTGTGCCTGAACAAAACCTTGGGCGAAGAATAAGTCATCCGTGTTGTCAGCATAAATGTGGGGTACTCCCCAGGAATCCCTAATAATTTCTACTTCAGAACGAAGTCCAGGAATGTTGATCTCACCTTCTATTTGAGGCAGATGACTCTCTGCTAATTCTTGAAAGTCAGAGGAAACGGACTCGCAACCAGTAAAGATAATTACCAAAAGCAATGAGATCACACCGGTGTGATTGGTATTTAAGTTCTTTAGTTCCCTTATAGTCATAGGTTCCTCTTCTGGGTCCATTTGGACTGGGATGCTAATTTTTCAGTCCTAGAGTTTTACTGCATATACATCATATTATGGTCAGGTTAGTCTCCCGTCATCTCTATGAAGCGTTTTTATAAATAAAACGAGCGAATGATTACAGCTTATTTTGCTTTCATTGCTGAATATTCCAATGATTCTTATGATCTTCCTGTAACCACCCTATAAGGAGGCGAAGAATGCAGTTGTCTGGCGTAGTCAAGTATAGATTTGTTCTGATTGGCTTCTTGTCTTTAATCCTTATTGCCAGTCCGGGTTTGGCAGGTGCCTATTATTTTGGAAACTATAGTCTGGAAAAAATCGGTCCACCACCACAACCTGGTCAAGAAGTAATCTTGGTCACGGGATCTACTGGAGGCCTGGGTAGGGAAGTGGCTCGGAGGCTCGGATCTCAAGGGGCGCACGTGATTGTTCATGGCCGCAATTCTGAAAGAGGAAATGAATTGGTGGAGCAAATCATTGCGGAAGGTTCTGGCAGTGCCCGATTTTATAGGGCCGACTTCTCCTCTCTTCAACAAATAAGGGCATTAGGAGAACGAATCTTGACGGACTATAGTCGCTTGGATGTGTTAGTCAATAATGCAGGTTTTGGCTCCGCTCCAGATCAGCGAATGATTTCTGAGGACGGTCATGAATTACGTTTTCAGGTGAATTACTTGGCTGGATTTCTTCTCACAAAGATGCTGATGCCACTAATTCTTGATAGTCAGCCGTCCCGTATTGTGAATGTCTCTTCTGCTGCCCAGACTGCGATTGATTTCGATGATGTAATGATAGAAAAGAATTTTTCAGGTGGCCGAGCTTATGCACAGAGCAAGCTAGCACAGATATTATTCACGCTTGATCTGGCAGAAGAACTCCAGGGTACGGAAGTCATCCCTGTTTCACTGCATCCCGCTACCTATATGGACACAGAGATGGTCCGAAGGGCTGGAGTGCAGCCTAGAACCAGTGTGAACGAAGGCGCCGACGCAGTGATGCAGCTTGTCCGGTCGGGAGATATCGTACCTGGACAATATTTTAGGGGTATGGAAGTAGGCAGGGCGCATGACCAGGCGCATGATCCAGAAGCGAGAGATCTTCTTAGAATTCTGAGTGAAAGTTTGACCGGAGTAAGATGAGTAGCAAAGAATTCAACGTACCTGATGTTAGGATGGTTTCGGATGGTTCTTCACATTGTTTCTTTGGTTATTACGACAAATGTCCGTGGGATCAATCTAGTAGATACTTGCTGTTCCACAGGATTCTCGGAGCCCAACTACCCAGTGGAGATTCTCTGGCCACTATAGGTTACTGTGATGCAGAATCAGGGAATGAATTCATTCCTCTAACCACTACGGATAGCTGGAATTGGCAGCAAGGATCGATGCTTCAGTGGCTTGAAAATTGTTCCGAGAAGAAAATTCTATTCAATCGGACGACACCTCAAGGATACGGAACGATACTGTTTGATATCGATAGGAATGAAGAGACATTGTATGGAAGACCACTGGCAGCAGCTTCTCCTCAAGGTGATTTCATAGTCTCATATAACTATGACCGGCTTGCAGTTACGCATCCTGCAATCGGTTACTTCATTCATCCCGTGGATTATAATTTGGAGGACTGTCCGGATGACGATGGGCTTTTCTATGTCGACCTGGAAACAAGAAAAGAGATGCTCATCTTTAGCTACGGGGACGCTTCTGATTTTTCCACTGAAGATTCTATGTCGAAGGCGACCCATTGGTTTTCGCATGCTGCGGTAAATCCGATTGGGACCCGCATTTTATTTCTACATCGGTGGTCCGAGTGTGTAGCTGATGAAAATCAGTGGTTCCATCGGTTAATGACTATTAGCCCTGATGGTTCTGATGTTAAGGTTCTGCAGTCGAGTGAATATCCACTGCTAGTAGGACAAACGGATGAAGTTTGGACGTATGAGTATGAAAAGAATGTAAATCAGATCTCGCACCCTGTTTGGCTGGATGATAGTCACATCTTGGCCTGGTCAACCCGAAACGGTCGGAGTCGCTATCATCGTTACTCTGACAAGTCTGCTGACGTTGAAGAGATAGGGGGACATATCTTACGGGAGAATGGACACTTTACATGTAGTCCAAATAAAAAATGGTTACTTACAGATACTTATCCAGATCCCAATGACTTCAAGCGGAGTCTTTTACTGTTTGACATGGAGGCGGAAGAAGTGATCCACTTGGGAGACTTTTTTGCAGATCCCAGCCTTACCAAAGATGCTCGGTGTGATTTGCATCCTCGCTGGGATCGGGAAGGGAAATTGATATGTATTGATTCTGTTCACGAAGGGGTTGTCCGGCAGCTATACACTTTGGATGTTTCGGATTTCTGTAAGACTCTCTTATAGTTACAAGGATGTGTGGTAGCATCTTTGGGTCAAGTTTCATGCCTACTGCGGAGAAAATCATGAAGTATAGCATTTCTATGTTTCTGTCGTTGTTATTTGCTTTTGGAACGATCACTGCGCAAGAACCTGTCGACTTAGAAGTTATTGAACGGATCATACAGGAAGGCACCGAACGATCTCAGGTTATGGAACATTTTGACTATTTAACCAACGTCATTGGACCTAGGCTGTCAGCAACACCAGCCTATAAGAGGGCGGCTGATTGGTCCATGGAAACCTTGGAGGAATGGGGGTTAGAAGAGGTTCATCTGGAAAGCTGGGAATACGGAAGAGGCTGGACTCTAGAAGGCTTGACCCTTGAGATGATTGGGCCACGGTATTTTCCAATTATCGGGTTCCCTGAAGCTTGGACACCGAGTACAGTGGGTGTCCTGCAGGGAGCACCTATTTATATCGGAGATTGGACAGCCAAAGAGGTTGCTGATCGTGCGGCGGATCTTAGAGGAAAGATAGTTTTGGTAGCCAAGCCACAGTCAGAGTTTATTAAAGAAGATCGACTGCAGCCTGCTGACTCTGAGAAATCAGTGCGCATTGGTGCTCCTCGCTTCCTTCCTACTGAGATGCCCGCAGATCGCGCAACGCTCCCACAATTTCTGTATGATGCTGGAGTTGGTGCAATTCTTAGGCCCAGCCAAGGTGAACATGGGACAATGTTCGTCTTGGGTCGTGATAACCCAGAAACTGCAGTTCCTACAGTTATTACGGCATCAGAACACTACAATATGTTGGTGAGACTTTTGGAGTCTGGGGAACCTGTAGAGCTCAAAGTCAGCGTCAAAGTAAAATTCCATGAAGAGGATACGAATGGATATAACGTCTTGGGCGAAATAAAGGGGACAGATCCAGAAATTGGTGAAGAAATAGTAATGGCGGGAGCGCATTTGGATTCTTGGCATTCAGCTACCGGGGCGACCGACAACGCTGATGCGGTTGCAGCGACGATGGAGGCCATGAGAATCCTGAAAGAGCTCGATATCGCTCCAAGGCGAACTATAAAAATGGCTCTTTGGGGTTCGGAAGAGCAGGGATTGCACGGCTCCAGGCAATATGTGGAGAGACATTACGGTCCGGATGATATCAACAACCGTGAAAATTTTTCAGTTTATTTTAATCATGATCCAGGTACAGGTGCTATCTATGGATGGTATATGCAAGAAAATCCTGCAGCAAAAGAGATCTTTGATGCTTGGTTGGAGCCACTGACAGATATTGGGGCTCGAAAAAATGTCATAGATAATATAGGGAGTACTGACCATTTGTCTTTCAGCCGTGCTGGGTTGCCCGGTTTTAACACTCTGCAGGATTATCGTGATTATGATGTCAGAACCCACCATACCAATATGGATTTTTACGAAAGGGTGTCCGAAGAGGATCTAAGGGAGAACGCGATTGTGCTGGCTGTATTCCTGTATCATGCAGCGATGAGGGATGAAAAAATCCCCAGAGTGCCCATAAGCTGATCTTTTACGAAAATATCTATCGAAGTGTTGGAGTGAAACTGAATCTGTCGCTATTATGACTTAAGGACAGGTCAAAGAGTGTGTTGGACAAATTTCCAGCAATCCTTTCCCGAAAAATTTAAGGTTTAGCACATCAGGGCCTAAATCACCGTTACCCCCTTGACCTCTCATGTTGTTTTGATAAATTCTGTTGTAATATATATGAGAATGATTCTCAATCCCATTTAAAATAGAATGATTAACCCAATACAATTCAAATGATTCACTTAGCTTTCTTGTTGCTACAAATATTAACTCCGATAGAGGGTCAACAAGAGAACCCGATTGTCCGAGTCGAGAGAGAGGCTTGGATAATGGGTACGTCTGCTGTCGTAATCATTGAAGCAGATTCACGCGAATTCGCTATGCAGGCATCAGAAACAGTTATTCGTGAGTTGGAAAGATTTGAAAGTGTAGTCAGCACATGGCGATCGGACTCAGAGTTGAGCTTGCTTAATACATCGCCCGTAGGCGAAAATATTCCCCTTTCCCAAGAGTTATTCTTATTGCTCGCTAGAGCAGAGGAAATATCTCGGAGAACAAAGGGTTCATTTAATCCTTTCATGGGATCACTTATTAAAGTATGGGACCTAAGAGGTGAGGGACGGATTCCGAATAGCCAGGAACTTCAAACAGCAACCCGTCATGCACAATTGGATGCCTTTGCTCTAGATTTTACGCATCATACAGTTGCAAGGAATTTCAATAGCTCCTGGATAGAAACTGGAGCATTTGGTAAGGGAGCAGCGCTCGCCGGCCTTATCCCGTTACTGAGCGGATCTGTTAGCTATGCTGAAATTAATTTTGGCGGTCAAGTCTGGGTCTATTCTAGAAACCCTACCGAAGGACTTGGTCGAATTATTCAAATCGCACACCCTAGTGATCGCAATGAATCGGTGCTTAGCGTAAGGCTTAGGAATCAATCAATTGCTACCTCTGGTATATCTGAACGGTTCATAGAGGTAGGGGACGAATCATTCGGACATATTCTTGACCCCTATTCTGGATTTCCGGTGGATCCTTGGGGCAGTGTATCAGTCATCTCTTCGGATCCTATGGAAGCGGATGCTCTTGCCACAGCATTATTTGTTATGGGGCCAGATAAGGGCTTCGAGTGGGCTAGGAAACAGCAAGACATAGCCGCTCTATTTATTCGTGATAATCACGGACAACTGTCCAGTAAGTGGACAACTTCTTTTCAGGAATTTTTTTCTGTACCACAACACTCAACCAAAGGAATAAGATAAGCATGACTTTTAGTATCAGGACATCATTGGTCGTTCCTGCATTGTGTATGCTTCTGGTGTCAGCAGTAAAGACCCCAAAAATTGTTGCACAGCAAGCTGACTCAGCTCGTATTGCAGAGTTAGAGAGAAATGTTGAAGCTCTCGCTCGAGAGCTAGAGAGAATGGATTTAGGAGATGTCGTAGTCGATTTGGATTCTGGCGAAAAAGGATTTGGTCCAGCGGCTTCTAGGGTATATAAAATCGAGAGCGGTTTATCGATTGGAGGATATGGAGAGTTTCTCTACGAGAACTATGCAGGGAAAAAGCAAGACGGGTCAGCATCGGGAAAAACTGATCAGTTTGATGCCTTAAGGGCGATTCTTTACACTGGGTATAAGTTCAATGACCGCTTGTTGTTCAACTCAGAAATCGAAGTTGAACACGCAAAAGAAATCTACTTGGAGTTTGCTTACATAGACTACATGCTTACGGACAATGTGGGTATGCGTGCGGGTATGTTGCTGGCACCTTTGGGTCTAACAAACGAACTTCACGAACCTCCGATATTTTTGGGTACGGAAAGACCTTTGACTGAAAATAAGATCATACCGACTACCTGGAGAGAGAACGGGATCGGATTGTTCGGAGAAACAGAAACAACTTCGTGGCGTGTATATACGATGAACTCACTCAATGGAGTTAAATTTAGCTCGAGTGGTCTTCGTGGAGGTCGCCAAAAAGGCGCGAAAGCAAAGGCTGAAAACTTTGGCATCGCTGCTCGGTGGGATTATATTGGTACTCTGGGGCTATTGTTAGGAGCCTCTATGTACACTGGAAATACAGGACAGGGAGCAGAATTGAATGGTTCTGAGGTGGGAGGACGCGTAACTATTTGGGATCTCCATATGGATTATAAAGTCAATGGATTTGATCTTAGAGCTCTTTGGGCACACGCTTCCGTGAAGGATGTGGCCCAATTGAACCAGCTTAATAGTTTTACCGGCTCAGCTGGAATCGGTGAAGCAATGGGTGGCTGGTTTGTTCAAGCGGGCTATGACTTACTAAGAACCAAGCAGGATACAGAGTCAGCATTCATTCCTTACGTGCGATACGAGAGGGTTAATACGCATAAGGCGGTTGCTTCTGGATACAGCGCCAGTGCTAGTAAAGACCTGACAGCCACCTCGATTGGATTTGCTTGGAAGCCAGCAACCCAAGTGGTCTTCAAGGGTGACTATCAGATGCATGAAACTGGTACTAATTCGGGGATTAACCAAATCAATTTCGTGGTAGGATGGCTGTACTAGTTCTCCAACGAGCTATCTTCTGGGTAGCGGTGAGTATTCTCACTGCTACCCAGTTTTCATCTGCCCAAACCTTAACTATCACCGAGGGTGTTCAGCTGGCATTCCCGGGCTCAGTAGTTGAGAGAAAGACCTTTTTCCTTAATGACGAACAAAAAGAAGAGGCGAGAAGATTGGCTGGTGAAAATATTCCTATAGACAACAATCTAGTCATACCTTATATAGCACATACGGATGGGAATCCAGTTGGGATAGCCTATTTCGATGCTCACAGGGTTCGGACACTGCAAGAAGTGATTATGGTGGCTGTCGATACTGAAGATCGTGTCATACGAATTGAGACAATGCGATTTCAGGAACCTCCCAACTACCGTGCTCCTGGACGATGGATGGCTCAATTTGAAAATCGAAAACTAGATCGGGACTTGTCACAAAAGGGCGATATCGCCACCATAACTGGTGCAACTTTAACGGCGAGAGCTGTTACTGCAGCTGTTCGTAGGGTCATGGCTTTGCATGCTGTGATCGATCCTTTATAAAATCTTAAACGTTGACTCAATTTCACCGTTGGTTTTTGTATATCAGTACTATCGTCACCGCTGTCAGCGGTGTTACTTACATATATATGAAGCGGTTTATGACAACGGATGACCCTTGGGCGGTTATCAACCATCCTTTGGAACCGTGGGCTCTGAAAGTGCATATAATATTTGCACCAGCAATGCTTTTTGCAGTAGGTTTGATTGCAACTAACCACATCTGGAGAAGCTTGAAGTCAAATCTTCCAACAGGGAGAAAGAGTGGTGTGTGGGCGACCCTTACTTTTTTTCCTCTAGTGTTAACTGGCTATTTGATTCAGATAGTGATTAATGAACTCTCACTGGAGGTTCTTTCTTGGTCACATTTAGGACTGGGACTCCTTTGTACGTGGGCGATACTAGCACATCGGTACGTACTCAAGCCCTTTATGAAAAGGAGAAAACGGTCGGGGACCTTGCCTTTGCATCCCGAAAAAATCCGATCTCATTCCCATTCTTGAGGTTAGAGTGTTTCAGTCCTGAATTAACTGTTGATCAATAAAAATGTATTCCGTTCATTCCTGCTTATGACTGACATTATCGTGTGTTTTTCGCAGTGGGATTTCAGGAATCCTAAGTGTTGCGATACTTGCGAATATCATGATTAAGAAAGTCAGTGTATAGATTCTTCTTGTGGCTAAAGTGAAGCCGTCCTTGATACTATTATTGAGTTGTATGGAGGCGTTCGTACCATAAGATCTGAGTCCCGATGCAATAGAAGATAGATTTCCGACACCAGAATCTCTAAATCCCTGAATCTCAATTGCGAATTCCTCTGGCATATCCGGGTGTAAGCTTAAGGCCCCGAGTCTTACTGGATCGGGTTCTGTTCCATCTAGTTCATTTGCCAGATCTAGGTAGATTGTTCTTACTCGTCCAGGTAACCCAGAACCTCCTGCGGCTTCAATGTTCCTGAGAGATTCATTTTTTTCAATTTCTAATGAAGCAGGTAGGTCCAAAGTGGAAAACGAAATACCTAGTGTGGTGCCCAGGACTGTTCCCATCACTGCAGCGCCCATGGTCGAACCGATTTGTCGGAAAAATTGTGATGCACTGGTTGCCTGTCCAATGAGGCGAACGTCGATTGCATTTTGGATGGCAAGGGTTAACAATGGAAGTGAAGGGCCAACACCGATTCCACAGAGTACAGTGTAGAACATCACTGCAAAATATGAGGTATTGCTGTCCATTCGGGCTAATAGTAGTGAAGAAAATAAGAAAATTATTCCTCCACAGAAAATCTGAGTTCTATAGTGTCCATATCTTGAAACCAATTGACCAGACAAGGTAGCGGCCAGGCTGATTCCAAACGAAAAAGGAATTAGTACTATTCCAGCTCTTGTTGCAGATACCTCCAGTACATTGACGAGAAAGAGAGGCAGGAAGATGACGACGGACATAAAGCTAGCTCCGTAGAAAAATGCTGCCAGGTTCGCCGTTCGAAAAACACGATTTTCAAAGAGTCGAAAATCTAAGACAGGACTTTCTGATTGTCGGGAACGATTCACGAAGAGCGCGAACAGAAGCAAGGTAATAGCCAACAATGCCAGAGTTAGCCACGAATGCCATAGAGGAGAACTGGAGTCTTGGGGGACAATGCTAGGAATCCATGGATATTTTTGCTTGTCAATCTGTAAGGCGAGCATTAGTGGTATCAGCCCACCGATCAATAATATGGCAGTGAGAAAATCGGGTCGAGTAGGTTTTTCGATAGGTTCTAGTGGGGGCATATGATTTTTCATGAACCAGAGAGCTATAGCTCCGAAGGGAACATTGACGTAAAAAACCCAACGCCAACCCTCAATACCGGGAACGAGGTTCCCAGCGTGGTCGGCTAGCAGCCCTCCCAGAAGAGGTCCAAGGACGGATGCTATTCCCCAAACCGCACCAACGAATCCTTGGTAGCGTCCCCGCTCTGAGGGTGGATATAGGCTAGCGATGATTATGTAAGCCATGGCAAATATGCCACCTCCACCTGCTCCTTGGATGCCCCTGAAAAGCACGAGCTGATTCATGCCGTCTCCGATGATTGGCAGGTCGCCAAATTCACCAGCTAAACCGCATAGTATCGATCCCGACAAGAATAATAGTACTGCACTGATCCCTATTTTTTTACGAGAGTATGTGTCTGCTAGTTTTCCGTAAATCGGTGCGAAAGCAGTAGAGGAGATCAAGTATGCAGTAGCGACCCAAGCGTAACGTTTAATCCCTTGCAAATCTGTTACGATTCTGGGCAAGGCAGTGGAGACAATTGTCTGGTCTAAGGCTGCCAGGAATAATGCCAACAAGACTGCTAGGAGGACTAAAGATCGGTCTCTATCAGCGATTCCTGATTGTCTAAGGTTTTTGGATTTTCCCATGTACCGTTGGCTTAGCCTATTGTTTCAGTTTGCTAGCTGGACGCTCAAACTGTTGTTTTTATATAAAAAGTTTCGGATCGATATCTATGCTATTTTCCATAGACATCTAATTGCCCAGCTAGTGTAAATAAGAATTTAGGGGTTCTAGAGCCGAATCTGAACACCAAAATTAGCCAGAACCAAGGATGTTAGTGAAGTTAACATAGAGGCAAATGAACTCCAACGGTCAAGGAGAATCATCTTGCAAGCTATGTTAACAGGGCCTTCTGACGTTCTGGTAACTACTATCTTGGATTGAGAAGTATTTCCAGAAGTTGACCATGGTAGATACTATGATCCACATTGGTAATAGTTTGAGTTTGCGTTCTACCTTCATACCACTGTACGGTCAAATTAACTAGTTCAATACCAGTGGGAATGCCGAAATGGACGGGAGTCGCTCCCTGGGAGCTGTATCCACCTCCAGTATCGACTATTCTGGATGTTATGTAACTCTGTTGGTCCGCCATGGAGGTATCCCAAGTTGAAGCGGATAGAGTGACAGTGGCGCCAGCTCTTGTCCAGTGTCCATTTTTGTCCAGAACAACTACTTGGAGAGAGTTCTCATTGTTTAGCGTACTAAGTTCGTTTTGGTATAAAGCGTGACTTCCATCGGCGTGGTTATTGGCAACCGCAAGGTCAACGTCACCATCACCGTCATAGTCCGCCCAAGAAATACCATGACTAGTACCTTTTTCTAACATCAATCTTGGCGTCACTAGTTGGAAATCTCCGAGAATGTTTCTGAATAGATAGTCTGGTTCTTCGGCGATGGTGCTAATGAAGGTTCCTACATACAGGTCGAGCCAACCATCATTGTCGTAATCTGCAAAGGTAGCTGCAACTGAATGGTGATCTCCGTCGAAACCTTTGCCCGATGATCGCTTGATAAAGCCTAGCGTGTCATTTCGGTTCTCCCATATCAGATCGGGCCCATAGGATGCAACAAATAAATCCAAATCGCCGTCATTGTCATAGTCCCCTACGGCGACTCCCACGCTTCCTTGAGATGAAGTCCTTCCTGGTTGATCTATGCCTAGTTTTCCAGCGACGTCTTCGAATAAACCATTACCCAGATTAAGGAAGAGACCGTCTCTGTCACCATTCTGATTAGCAACGAAAACATCTAGGTCACTATCTCCATCCGCATCAAACCAGGATGCTCCGACCGTGCGCCTGGGGTCACCGATTCCGGAGGTTTCTGTGACGTCTGTAAAACTCCCTCCTTCATTACGGTAGAGTCGGTTGAGTTGGTCCCTAAAAGCTACGAAAAGGTCTAAGTCACCATCACCGTCATAGTCGATGAACGATGGTTGGCGTGTGGTCCCGGATCTGTCTAGTCCTAGTTCTGATGATTTATCAATGAAGCTTTTTCCCTCGCCTTGGTTTTCGTAGAGTTTGTTGTGACTAGTTGGATCAGCGGTGAATCCGACATACAAGTCCAAATCCCCATC
>JAPKDG010000099.1 GCA_028822645.1 Longimicrobiales bacterium
ACCTCGGGCTAGGATTACATCCAAAAGTCGTTGGTGCTGAAGAAAATGCTTCTTCCAAGTTTGGAGCGGGACCAGGTGCGGTTCGATTCATAAGCGGCTCCTACTCTGTCCACAGAGAATTAGAAACAGAACTGGCGAATTTTCATAATCGTCAGGCCTCAATGATTTTCTCTTCGGCCTACGCAACAATTCTCTCCACCATAACTTCTGTTGTGACCAAGGATACTGTGGTAATCAGTGATGAACTGAATCACAACTGCATCATTAATGGGACTAGAATGTCTTCTCCGTGTGGAAAAGTCATCTATCCTCATCTTGATATGGAGACTTTATCTTCATCTTTAAAACAATGGGCTGGAAAAGCCAAAAGAGCTTTGATAGTCACAGACGGTGTTTTTAGTATGAGGGGAGACCACGCACCACTGGACCAAATCATGGATATAGCAAGGGAACACGATCACATTTACGAGGAAAACGCTGTAGTTTTAGTCGACGATTCTCATGGGGTAGGAGCAATGGGCGAGACTGGGCGTGGTGTTGAAGAATTTACTGGGTCCATGCCAGTCGACATTCTAGTCGGAACTCTAGGTAAAGCTTTTGGAGTGAATGGAGGATACGTCACTTCCTCCCAAGCTGTTGTTGATTTTTTACGAGAAAAATCACCAATGTACATTTATTCCAATCCCATTACTGCTGGAGAAGCTTCCGCAGCTAGAAAAGCTGTGCAAATCGTGAATAGTGCAGAGGGGAAATCTCTTTTAAAGAACCTGAGACGCCTCACTAAACATTTTGAAGATGGAGTCACAGCAATTGGAATAGAGACGATCCCTGGAGATCACCCAGTCGTACCTCTGATGATTCGAAATACAGACCAAACGCGTTCCCTAACAAAGTACCTGTATCAAAATGGAGTCTTGGTGACTGGGTTAACCTATCCAGTGGTACCCAAGGGTGACGAAGAAATCAGAGTCCAAATAAATGCCGACCTGACTATGGAAGACATTGACTCTGTCCTTGAATTACTGAGGGTTTATCAAGGAAGGAGCAACTAAGGAATTATCACTGAAACATAGTCTCAAACGGGTGTCACACTCACCGGACAGACTTTTAGCTCTGCGGTCTGTGTAATGGGATCATAGCCCGATCCTGTAAGGACATTCACAGGAACATCGTTAAAACTAAATGATGTAAATACTGTACCCCTGGGAGACCTCGAAGTGGCTTCCACCTTAACTCTCACTGAACCTCTGCGACTTGAGACAGTAGCGAACTCTCCATCCTTTAAACCCCATTCCTTTACATCTTTTGGGTGAACTTCCAGAGATTCTTCTGAAAGCAGATAATCGATACCCGCAGATCGACCAGTTTGCGTTCTGGTATGGTAAGAAGCAAGCCTACGTCCAGTAGTTAGCCAAACTGGATAATCTGCATCAATTGTTTCAGCGGGGTCTCTGTACTCCGTTTGTGCAAACAGACCCCTGCCGTTTATAAAACTGCCTTCATGAAGGCGAGGCGTTCCTGGATGATCTGCGTCAGGAACAGGCCAACAGAACTCACCTTGATCAATTCGATCCCAATCTAAGCCGTTATAGATGGGTGAAAGCTGACAACATTCATTGAAAACCTCCCGAGCACTGTCATAGTCAAAGCCCTCAAAGCCCATCCTTTTAGCTAATTCTGAAATAATCCACCAGTCGGGTTTGGCTTGGCCTTTCGGCCCCACCGCTGCCCGCAGTCGTTGCACTCTCCTTTCAGTATTAGTCTGTGTCCCATCCACTTCGGTCCAGGATGCTGC
>JAPKDG010000003.1 GCA_028822645.1 Longimicrobiales bacterium
GCCTAAGCCTAAGCCTAGCTCTGCGAACCACGCCAAAACCACGGATGGAAAGGCAGGAGACCAGAACACCGAGAACAGCGGACGCCCTCGGCGGCGGCGATTTGGCAAGCGCCGCACATAGAAAAAATGTCTAATTGAAGATTTTGATCCGGGAAGACCAGATACCTTTAACGGCAAGTTCCCTGAGTGTTCGACGGTAGAGACCTACCGATTCATCTCCACCAGGTCTCAAAACTCGGCATCCTAACAATTTTCATCCACTCAGTTCCCACCAGATGGCCAGGATTGGAGTGAAGAGCACTGCCGCACCATTTTCTCTCCTGGATCCCAGACACAAAAGAGCCGGAAGCCTAGCAAATGCTGGGCTTCCGGCCAATGAGCCGGGTGGGTCTCGAACCCACGACCTACGGATTAAAAGTCCGTTGCTCTACCAGCTGAGCTACCGGCTCTATCCCAAATCTACTTACTACTCTCCTCCATCTCCACTTCTTCCATAATATTTGCCTTCATTCAGAGCAGATCCTCTTTTGTCGGCCTGCTGCCATGTGCTACTTTGCCAACTAGCAATTATTAAGAACGATAGTAATCATCTCAACATCGGCCTGAATATCTGTGAGTCTGGATAAATACATTGATATTTTAACAAAATCTCCGGTTCAAGTAACCCTTCAATCTCTGGAAGCTCTGTCGTTCCAAGTTTGCTCCACTCCAATTCCTAGGATACTAATCCTCTGCTTAACTTTCTTGTCGTCATGTTCTGACCCCTCACAAGAAATGGGACCAAGGCTAAAACCAATCACCGAATGCCCCGAACCGAGCACAGGAATTATTATTGGTAGCCTCTATGGAAACACCCAGGATGCAAAAACCCAAACCCAACGATCTTTAGTGTTAATGGGTGGAGGCCGAGAACATGACGAGGCCTCAAACATATTTTTAGAATCCACTAACGGTGGTGACATTATAATTCTGCGAGCTTCAGGTTCTCTGACAAGTTACCCCAACTATTTCATGTCTACCCTCTCTTCAAAAATCTCAGCCAATTCTGCTTTGACCGTCCTCACTTCCTCTCCCCAAAAAGCTATGGACTCAGCCATCACTTGCCGGCTAAAGAAAGCCGAAGGTGTTTGGTTGGCCGGTGGAAATCAGTGGGATTATCTTGGTGGATGGCCCCAATCATTCCAGGTACTCCTGGGACAGCTTACAACTGAAAACATTTCGGTGGGTGGCACTAGTGCTGGTGCTGTATCACTAGGAGAAGCAGCTTTCGATGCCCAGCATGGAACTATATCTTCCCAACAAGCTCTTGCTGATCCTTTAAGTGAAAAAGTTAGCGTTTCATACCCGATCTTCTTCCAGCCAGAGCTGAAAAATACTTTGATAGATAGTCATTTCACAGAACGGAACCGAGAAGGAAGACTCCTCACTTTTTTAGCACGTTTCAAATCAGAAAAAGACCGTCCGACAGTTGTTGGTATTGGATTGGATGAAGGCGTGGCCTTGGTGATCAAGCAAGACCACTTCGAAGTATTCGCACCAACGGGAAGGTACGCTTGGATCTATGAACTGTCTGGGCCTGTTTCATTGACTACTGATGCGAAACTAAACCTAACACAAGTCGTTCGCCTAAAACTGACTGACACTACTAAGGGGTCCTGGCCCGTACAAGTTCAATCCCAAGAATCCGATGAATTGGTTGTCATCAATGGAGCAATCCAGAAAAAACCCTCTAAAACCTCCACTGTGACGGGAAGTATAAGAGAATAACCAGTGCACGCCTTGCTTGTCTAAACGACTTTTTAAGACTACATCTACAATGCCTGCTGATATGTACCCTTCCCTTTGCTATCGCGAGGAAAGTCATGAAGAATTCAACGAAACTCCAGTCCACATTCGCTCTACAAGTCGCCATTGCTGCCTTAGTGTCAACTCTATTTCCACAGTCAGGAACTGCCCAGACTGATACCGACCCTGCGTTGCAAGAATGGACAGTGCCTTATGAGAATTCAACACCGCGAGATCCTATGGTGGCTCCAGACGGGAGAGTATGGTTTGTCGGTCAAACAGGTGACTACGTCTCAGTACTGGATCCTATGACCGGTGATTTCGAGAAATATGATCTCGATGATGGAGCTGGACCACACAACTTAATCGTCGACGACCAGGGCATGATTTGGTACTCTGGCAATCGTGCTACACACATTGGGATGCTCGATCCGACTACTGGTGAAATCACTAAGCATCGAATGCCCAACGAAGCAGTGCGTGACCCACACACACTCATCTTTGACTCACAAGGCGACATCTGGTTTACGGCACAGCAGGCCAACTATATAGGAAAATTCTTTCGTGAGACTGGAGAAATTCGACTACTAGAATCGCTGAAAGTCGAAGGATCTCGTCGTGGTAATTCTAGTCGTCCCTATGGCATCGTGATTGATTCCCACGACCGTCCATGGATTGCACTATTCAATACCAATCATATTGGAACAGTTAACCCCGAAACTTTTGAGTTAGAGACCTATGAATTGCCCGAAAATGCCCGACCACGTCGACTTGACATCACTTCAGACGATATCATCTGGTATGGTGACTACACTCGTGGTACTCTCGGCAGACTCGACCCAGAAACGGGGGAAGTCACGGAGTTCGAGTTACCAAATGGATCCGAATCACGCCCATACGGCATGGCTGTCGATGATTCCGACCGTGTCTGGATCGTTGAGACAGGTATCGAACCTAACAATTTTGTAGGCTTCGATCCTATGACTGAGACATTTTTCAGCGAAACTCAAGTTGAAAGTGGTGGTGGTACAATACGCCACATGTATTTCGATCCTGAAACTAACTCGATTTGGTTCGGTGCAGATACAAATACCGTGGGGATAGCCAAGCTTCCACCACGGAGGAACCGCGCCGTATCACATTGACTATTAGAATTTTGGGAACAGCGGTCGTCGCAATAGCCATGGCAGGAGCGACGACCGCTAGCATTTCCAACCCTGAGAAGCCACCACCTGGTCATACCGCAGGATTTGGAGAGCCCAGTTGTATCAGTTGCCACCTGGGAAATGATGTGAATGCCTTTGACGGTAGCGTCACAATAGAAGGCTTGCCTGATCGATTTGTCCGAGGAAAACACTATCCGATCACGGTTGAATTGAAAGCAGAAGAGACCGAAGTTGCAGGATTCCAAATTACAGCGCGCTTCAACGAACCCAATGATCAACGATTTGGAGAATCAGCTGGTGAGATACACCCAATCAATTCTCGGGTAACCAATACCATCGGTGACAACGGTGTTTCCTACGCCCATCATACACCACAGGGGCTGATAAATTCTTCCAGAGATTCTATCTCATGGTCCATGGAATGGATTGCCCCATCGAAAGGATCCAGTGTAGTCTTCCACGTAGCTGCCAATTCAGGAAATGGCGACAACTCACCACTGAGCGATCTGGTATACACCTCGAACGAAGTCACGCACCCATCACCTCGATAGCTGACCGTCTCCAGATAAGAGGATCCATTCCTCCTGGGGATCGATCAGCCATTCGGCTCCGTCATCGGTGATCACTACCATCTCCTCAACTGAGATCGTCTTCGTGGTGCCATCCTCGCGGGTCCAGCCAAAAAAACCGTCGAAGGCAAACGTCTGGCCGATCCTCAATTCGCGAGCTGCGTCTCCCGAAGGTGGCGAGCCACCCGCTGCTCCACCTAATCGTGGACCTACGTCGTGCGCCCAGTAGCCGACTGGGTGCCCAGTGCTCCATATAATTGGGATTGATCCATGGCGTTGTAGGACTTCGCGCTGCGCTAGGTCTACATCCCATCCCCGCACCCCGGGGCGCATCGCGGCCTTTGCGGCCCGGCTTCCTTCTCGGGCGTGCTCCCAGCGAGCCTTTACCTCAGGAGGTGCCCCTGATTCACCTGGCCGCAACACGTAGGCGAAGCGCTGGATATCCGTGACCCACATTCCATGCACACGTATTCCGAAGTCTGTCTGAATCACATCTCCAGGCATGATGACTTTTTCAGTCGAGTGTGAGTGTCCTCGGTCCGGTCCCGAGTTGACGTTCGGGTTCTGGTGGGGTGCCCATCCGTCGACCACCCCGAGCTCCACCATGCGAGTCTTGAGGAATCTTGCCAGATCTGCGTCAGTGGTTTCACCGGGTACGACCTGCTCGTATGCCTCGAGCTCCAGTTGCTCGGTCAGTTTCGCTGCCCTCCGCATGATCTCGACCTCTTGGGGCAATTTCACTGACAGCCACTCGATGATGATTTCCTCTGAAGAAACCAGTCGACTGGAGAGCGTTGAGCCCAAAGCTTCTTCAAGTGCCATCCGCTGAGTGTAAGAAAGCCCATCTGCGATGTTGCGGTTGCTGTTGTTCACGGCGATTGATCGAGGATTACGATTCCTGAGCTCATCTGCAGCCGCGGCGTACATACTTGTTCCTCTCGGCACTGAGCGGACATGATCGAGTGGGCTCACCTCAAACAGGGCAGTGGCTTCCGTCTCTGGTGATATCGCTAACGACTCGAGGTTTCCTTCGGCATCAGCGAAGAAAAGGAAGGCCGCTAAGCCGCCAGCATTTTCAGCTCCAAGGTGGGATGCGATTGGGTCATTTGCATTCTCCCTGGCGAGTACGATCCAAGCATCTACACCCGCTCTGGCCATAGCGGGTCCGAGCAGTGTACGGATCCGCTCTTGGCGAATGGAGGACCACAAATCGGGGTTGTCCGGGAAAGGTTGGCCTGTCACCGTTTGCGAGTCGGTCTGAGTGCTTGGAGCAGTACAGCCCGAGATAGCGTAAAGGGCGGTGATTAGGAGCAGGACAGGGCAGAGCCGTGAAAACATCAGCAATCGTCGTGTACCGGGTTGTTTCGGCATGTTAGAACAACCTCATCGCCACCAAACGTCCTGGACGTCCAACTTGGACCACTATATACTGATTTCCTTCGTGGCTATATGTCATCATACCGTACTGTCCAGAGCCTGCCATTTCCACTTCGCCAACATGATCACCAGTCAATTTGTCATAAGCATTCAAAACCGGAGGGCCAGCGGAACCTTCGGTAGCGAATAGGAGATCACCAGCTACCATCTGTATTGAACTTCCCCCTCCACCCATCATAGAAAAATCTTGGCCCTGCAGATCTGGATGATTCCTTACACTTGCAGACACCTCTCCAATCGGTATCCACCAAAGACGTTCGCCCGTATTCATATCATACGCGGACAAACGATTGTACGGTGGCTTGTGAAGGGGAAGACCATTCACTTGACCCATCCCTCCTCCCGGTCCGGCTACCCAGTCCGCAATCGTAGTCCCAGTGGTCATCATTCTGTCCGGCTGATCTTGATCAGCTCCCGGTACTACTGTCCCACCTCCGCATCGCCTAGAGTGCGAGGCGTACAAAATCCCTGTAGATGGGTCTAATGTAGCTGGATTGGTAATGTTCAGGCCACCATAACATCGAATATTATCCACCACAGCAGAGCTGTGGCCCTGAGGAAGTCTCGGCAGGTAAGGGCCACCCACACGGTAACCACTTATGATTTCCAGAGCTTGTCCTCTTAACTCTGGAGTGAAATCTATCACATCTTCCACAGATAAACCTAAAGGTTCAAAAGGTTCTGGCCGTGTAGGAATAGGTTGAGTCGCAGCCGTCCAGTTGCCAGGAACTTCTGTTTGCAAAACTTCCATTTCTTCAATTGGCCATACTGGCTCGCCTGTTTCCCTATTGAAAGTAAACACCAAACCTTGTTTGGTAGTTTGGATGACCGCGGGTACTTCCTCTCCGTCAACCTCCAAGTCTACAATTAAGGGAACGTTAGGAAGATCGTAATTCCATTCATCACTGTGCACCGTTTGGAAATGCCAAATTCTTTCCCCACTTTCAACGTCTAGTGCGATTACAGTAGTGCCGAAAAGATTATTGCCTGGACGAAATCCTCCGAAGTAATCAATCGTCGGTGGGTTAGTAGGAATATAGACAATACCTCTATCGTAATCCGCAGACATCGGGGCCCAAGAAGAGACGTCTCCAGTCCATTTCCAAGCGTCATTCAACCATGTTTCATTGCCCACTTCCCCCGCCCTGGGAATGACATGAAATTTCCACTTAAAGTCTCCTGTTTCCGCATCAAATCCGAGTATGTCACCGGGGACGTTTTCGATGCGTGTCTGATTGTACCCTTGTTCCGCTGAATTTCCGATTACAACAGTTCCATTGACCACAATTGCCGGAGAGGAATTAGTTATGTAACCCAGTTCTCTAGGAATCCCGAAATCAGGATCATATGGCTGATCAAATTCATGCCAAGGAGCCCAGTCTGCCACTAGATCAGGAATTAAATCGACCACTCCACTCTTAGGAAAACCCTCCAAGGGAACTGGAGATCCAAAATTTTCTATTGGAATCCCAGTCTTGGCATCCAAAGCATGCAAAAAGAATGCTGGAGATACATAGTAGATGACGCCCCTGTTATCAATTTCACCGTAAGCAACTCCTTTCCCATAATTCTTTCTCATCGAACGTTCCCAGCGGGTCGTATTCGGCTCCCTATACGTCCACAGAGTCTCCCCTGTTTCTGGGTCGATAGCCACTACCGTCCTCCTCTCACCAGCCACAGTATAGAGAATACCGTCAATATAGGTCGGCGTTGATTTCATTTGATAATCAGCTTCAGGACCGAAATTATCCGCCCTCCAGACCCAAGCTTCTTCCAAATCCCCAAAATTATCAGCGTTGATCTGATCTACAGGAGAGTAACGAGTCCCCCAAGCGTCTCCACTCTGATATCGCCATTCACCGTAGGGATTTTGTCTATTCTGTCCCTGAGCAGATAGCGGAGAGATAGAGGTTAGTAACACAGCGACAAGTAACGTTAGTTGTTTGATACTCAGCTTTTCCTGCAATGAATTTATCATAGTTCCCCGACCAGCTAGAGCCCGAAACGAACTGTAATCCTCAAAAGATAGATTAGTACTACAAGAATGACTCGGCTAGTAGTTTATGAATAGGGGATGAACCACTCTTTTCATCTGTCCGACTATTCTCAATCTGTCCGAAACCTTGAAAGGGCTAACCTGAATCCAATGAAAGGACGTTTGACCCCGGGATCAGCTGCACCACGAGTAGCAGAGCGAACATACCTTTCTGTGTCGGCAAAAGAACCTCCTCGCATCACCCACAGAGCATCTCTTCCCAAATCTACATTTAGAAAATTTGATGTATTTGTGATAGGATAATCGCGGTATGAACTTCTGGTCCACTCCCAAACATTTCCACTCATATCAGAAAGGCCATAAACACATTCCGTGCATGCTGAACTCCCTACTCGCACTGTCTCTTGAGTCCTAAAATTGCCACTGTCATCTCTGAGCTCATCGCCCCACGGATAACGTCGTCCATCTTTTCCTCGGGCCGCTTTTTCCCACTCCATCTCACTAGGCAAAGAAACCATCCACCCTTCTTCCAAGAGATCTCTAAGTTTTGATGGAACTTCCGACCAGCTCCTCAATTTCTCATCAACCCACAGAGCGTAAGCGATAGCATCGGGCCATGAAACTCCTGAGACGGGATGTTCGAGGGACTCTCCCGAAATATTCAAAGGATAGCCAGTTTCTTTCTTGAATTCCCTGAATTGGCCTATCGTAACTTCGTAACGACCCATATAAAATTCTGGTAGTTCTCGAATTTGCTTAGGGCTTTTATCGGGCCAGATTTCATTAGGGAAAAAAAGTGAGTCTCTTAGGGGATCGGATCCCATCAGGAAGTCTCCTTCTTCAACCCTAACAAACCCCAAAAGTGAATCATTCGGGAGAAAACCAACACTCTGTAAAAACCGACTTGTAGATTCTGGTTCACTGTAATCTATAGCTTCTGAAAAATTTGCCTCTCTAGTATTGGACCAAAATGAACTGGAGAGCCAAATCGTAGCCACAATCGAAGTGGCCAAAAGAAAAAATAGTGGTCTCATCGACATAATTCAAATGTCCTCATTCCACTACTAGAAAAGGTCATGAAGATGCCGACACCTTCTCGCAGGCGAATTGCCAATCGTGGTCACAGGCCCTGTTGTACAAATCTCCCTCAGACATTCCTAGCAAGTTTCTCCCTCCCTCTCGCAGAATAAGTCTGAGGTCAATTATTTTTGGAGGCGACCGCTGTAGTTGTCTATGAGGGAGAAGATTTAAACAAGCCGCCTGGAACCGTACCTGACATGCTCGAGAAAAATATGTGAAAGCAAGCTCTGGATCAGCCGAAGTCAGAATGCCTTCGGAAAAATGGATTCCCAGTTCGTTACAAGCCCACCCAGAATTGTCTGCACAATAAGTTCTCTTTAGTTCCAACAGCCTTTTACAGGCTTTCTCATTGCCAGAATTACAAGTTTCTTGCCAAAAGGGCATGCTATCTCCCGGATGCATGCTGTCAGTCCTACCCATGATCGACATTACTACAAACACAATGACCCACAGTGCCATGTGAAACCCATTTTGTTTCACAGCCAAAGATTCTGTCACAGAAAAACTGGATCTCACTCTTGCCACCACTCGACTGGCAAGCTTGTCGATCCTTTCCACACTAAGGTTCAATAGTGGAACACAGAGAAGTTTGTCGTAAAAAGTGGGGACACCCAAAAACCCCAACAAGCTATACAACCCAAAAACTCCCAAACCATAAAATCCTCCGAAAAAAACTTTACCCAATTGAGTTTTAGGAGAAGTCGAAGGGTCTGTTACTAGAAGTAGTAGGCCCAAGAAAACGGCAGTCGGAATTTCAGAATCGACAAAATACGGTACTCCTGACCATCCCGAATAAATCGCACTCAGCAAAAACAATGTCGCGGCAGCTGAACCTGCCACGAGTGTAATAGAGAAAAAATACATGACCACAAGCCCAACTGAAAACAGAAAGAGATAAATATTTGGAGCAAGGCTCAAAGTCGAAGCAATCTGTTGACCCCAGCTTATGTCCGTAGCACCCGTTGCCAACAACCCTAGCGAGAATAAACCCAAAGAGAAGGCAGAAGGATTAAAAATATGTACCCTTTTTCCTCCCCTATTCCACCGGACAAACTCCTTACCTAAAAAGCCAACTGCGATCATTAGGAATTGGAGATAGAACCAGTCATCCTTAAACCACAAAAATAAATTGGTACTAAGAATTATGGGGAACGGGCCAAAGCCTAAGACATACTTTTTCTGACGAGACCAGGAAAGTAAAATATCAAATCCATATGCAAACAGTAGTTGGCCCAACATGATCCAAAACATCCCATAGACTGGACGCCAATACTGTCCCCAGTAAACAAAGACGGATAACTGCACTAATGCCTGTATGTAATGTTGCGATCTCACCTCTACTTTAAACGCAGGAACAATGGCTGTTCTCTTCACTCGGATGAACAACCACAATTGCCAGATTAAAAGTACGAAAGCAGCCCCCAGAAAAGATTGCACCAGCATTTGGTTCCCATTCAGCCGAGGTAGGGTTACCAGGCTAATTAAGGCCACTGTCAGTACTAAGGGTAGATAAAGATGCCTATTACTAGGACTCTTTTCACCAGCTCTCGAATCCTTCTCGTCTAGGGAGGCTCTCTTGTGGCGACTCCTTAAAGTCCGCCGTCTTGACGATACCATAACTATCTCTTTAGAAAGTGCCCTGCTAAGTATCTAATAATCACTGCCAATTCCTTGGGTTTTGCACCCCCAAACTCATTGCTCCGGGTCGCCGTGGATCCGAATAACCATAGTAAAGTTCACCGTCAAAGAGCACGGTCTGCAAACTGCCCATGCCTGCACTAAACCTCAGATTGTGTCCACGTCCGGTAAGAATTCTTAAAGCGTCAGGGCTAAACCCACTCTCCACTTCTAGTCGGTCAGGATACCACTGGTGATGAATCCGAGGCGCAGCCGTTGCATCAGCAATGTTCATGCCATGTTCCAACACGTTTACTAGTAATTGAAGATTGGTGGTTATAATCTTACTTCCCCCAGGACTCCCAGTCAGCAAAAAAGGAACTCCATCTCTTAGAACCATAAGTGGAGTCATAGAGCTCACTGGTCTCCTCCCAGGCATAATCTGATTGTCAACACTGCCCATTAATCCGAAAGGGTCAGGTATATCTGGGCGAAGAGTAAAGTTGCCCATATTGTTGTTCATGAGAAAGCCAAGGCCTTCAACTACCACCCCAGAGCCATATGATGCCATCAAAGTATACGTATTCACTACTGCATTACCTTGCTCGTCGAGAATTGAATAATTGGTGGTCTCAGCGCTCTCATAGGGAGAGAGGTCACCCGGGAGGATGTCATCTGAGGACCGAGCATTCTCCATTGAGATTCCCTCTGCTAAATGCTTAGCGTATACTTTGCTTGTGAGCTTCTCCACAGGAATATCTAGATAATCTGGATCCCCTAGATATTTTGAACGATCAGCATATGCTAGTTTCATCGATTCAGTCATGATGTGCATCGCATCTGCGCTTCCATATCCCAGATCCCGAATGGGGAAATTTTCCAGAATATTGAGCATTTGCACGATAGCCATCCCCCCAGAACTCGGAGCTGACATTGCTGCAATATTGAAATTTCGAAACGTTCCTCTTACGGGTTCTCGCTCTACAACGCTATAATTCTTGAGATCTTCCATGGTTATCAGACCATTGTGGTTGTTCATGCCTTCAATCAACCGCTTTGCGATCTCACCTTGATAAAATGTCTCTGCCCCATGGGTTTTCAGTTGGTCGAGTGTCCAGGCAAGCTGAGGCTGTTGAAAAATCTCCCCCACCTCATACTCTTGACCATCGGGCTTATAGAAAATAGAAGCTGCCACTGGGTTCATCATCAACCTGGATTTACTCACCCGAAGGTTATTAGCAAGATCCTCAGTAACCGGAAAACCTTCTCGAGCCAGTCTCAGTGCAGGCTCAACAAGATCAGCCCATTCCATCGTTCCATATCTGCGTAAGATGTGATCAAGCCCTGCTATTGTTCCTGGGATAGCAGAAGATTTGTGGGTAGACCGATATTCTGTATTATCGACTTCCCCATCAGATCCAAAAAACATGTCAGGACTAGAAAGTGCTGGCGCCGTCTCTCTAAAATCTATAGCCACCGTACGTTGCTCACCGGCAATGTGAACCAGCATGAATCCGCCTCCACCCAAATTTCCGGCCCTGGGCAGGGTGACCGCTAGAGTCAATCCCACCGCTACAGCAGCATCAACAGCATTCCCACCATTTTCAAGGATTTCCACTCCTACCCTTGTGGCAGCCGCATTTTGACTGGAAACCATTCCCTTATGACCAACGACGGGATGGTGTATGGCATTGTACTCATTGATCACTGAAGATTGTCCGATATTCGTCTGACTCTGGCCACTAGTTGGCCAAACTGACAACACCAACGAAACGCTCAATACAACTTTGATGCTACAATGTGCTGACCTAGTAATCATCTACTATTCCCCATGTTATCGCCTATACTGGAATTATTGCTTAGGAGGTCCAGCTGGATGCATCTGACAATCGGGTGGCTGAAGACTATTCCAGATGAGCCCAACTATTTTCCATTCATCATCCAATTTACGAAGCTGGAAAGCATCTATGCCACAATGGCTAAATTCGCCATTTCTATAAAAATCATAGGGCGTCCAAACAGATGCGATGCCTCCGTCAATCGATACCTCAGGGCTCCACATTCTCTCAACCATCAACTCTTCTCTTTCAGGAAAACCTTTTGCATATTCCTCTACCAAGCGGCCGTTCATATAAGCCCCCGGAAGCATCACGCTGCTTAGCAATTCCGCATCCGCATTTCCTATAGCATCCAGCACTTTCTGCGTAGCATCAAGAACAGCCGCACGCTCAGAATGATCCTTCTCAGCTTGAGCATTTTCTCCAACTCCGGAGCATGACTGCATTAGCAATAAACAGTTTATCATTAAGGTGATTCTGAAGTAGTTTCGCATCACTCAGTCAATCCGTTGGACATGGATCATATGATCGGGATTCACCATGTTCGATCCAACTGCCACACTTGTAACCCAAATCATAGTTCCCCCTATGCGTCAACCGGTACAATCTGAATGCATATTCCTCTGACAAGCCGTGCCGCCTACCATTTCTCATCATACCTTTTTCTAGTATGAAACCATTCTTATAATAATACTCAAATGGTCCGTGCCTTTGACCACCCCGATAGGTATCCAGAAACCCCAGTTGGTTGTTTTCAAAAAACCACTCAAACACTCCATGTCTGAGCCCGTCCCTTAGTGTCCCAAATTCCTTAGTGCCTCGGTTGGGATCAGTAATGACGACCGAACCAGAATAAGGCTGTCCATACTCGTGGGTGAGGTAGACCTCTCCATCCAAAAAGAGCGAAGACAGGTCTCTCAGACTCTGTGCCCAAACACTACTCGCCTGAGCTGTGAAAATGACTAATGCTCCCACAATCAACTTATACTTCATTAATCGGTAACTTGAACTCGCACATATCCATTAGTCCAACAACATTGGTCTCCACCCGTACTATCGTTAGCGTCCCAATTGTCCACTCTCACCCTAAGTACATAGTTGCCTGGCTCGCTAAAAGTGACCGTTGTAACCGCCTCTCCTTCTCCTTCTTCTAAAACCATCGACCGATCTTCGAAGCTGACTTCTCCAAAAGGGCCCTGGTGTTTGTACCATAACAACCTGAGAGAGACACCATCCCGATTTGCGATATCATCCTCTGCTCTAACAGAAATTTCAGATGCCCATACAGTCAATTCCATAGGATCTCCTACGGTGGCAGAGCGAATTTCATCTAACATGATTCCTGTGGGATGTTGCCCTCTCGCCTCGCTACCTTCTAAGCTGACGAGTGGTGGCACGGAACCCATTGCGCGAGGTCCATAATCGAGCTGGAAGGCATCCACCCCTACTCTTCCAGGCACTGAATAGGTCACGTCGTTCGCCGTGATAGTCCAAACAACCCTTCTCTCTTCATCAGCAAACGAAGCGGGCACAGTCACGGTAAAAACACCCCTGTCCCTTCTGGGACTATTCGGAAAATGAGTAGGTTGCATTCCATCGAACTCTGCTGGTTCAATGAAATTGTCTGGCCCTAAAGGCACGTCCAGAGATTCTTCAAGATTCAGGTTAAAATGACCGAAAGAAAAAGTGAAAGTTCCATCAGTGTTACGATACCAACCCTCGAAAAACGGAGCTACCGGCTCACCTGTAGGTGGGCGTGGAGCAAGAGGCAACCTCTGTACTTGCTGACCATAGGCTTCTGTTCCCAGAACCAAGGCCAATACTAACAGTCTTCCAACCATCCAGTAGCTCCTCATTTGCATTCCCTCCTGATGTCGAAAAAAATAAAATGCAGTCAAGCTGATCTTTGGGTATCAAACTGAAAGGACCTCTAAAACTTTCTCGGGAGTTTAAGGCCGTACACTAGATCGCATATCCCCAAACTTCAACCACTATTTCCGACCAGCTCTATATTTCTCGATCGCATCTACGGTTAATCGAGTACGATAGTCAATCAACATCCGTCCCAAAGACTGGGTCTTCGCAAGAGGCAATAAGCTGATTCCATTAATGGAAGCCCTATCAGCTTCCACTCTTTGTTCGAATCGAATTGAAGTCGGATCAATCACTGACATGATGGAGGTTATTGACAATTCTTCGTGGATCCCGTCAGATCCACTACTCGCCCCATATTCCATTTCCTCTGGGATACCTAAAGTTTCCTGAATATACTGGCGAACCTTATCGTGATTGTAAAACTCTGGAACATGATGAAAATCAGTGGGTTCTCCTCCATATCGATTATTGAGAGCGTCGGCTGCAGCCTGCATGCCACGTCGATTTCCGCCACTGTCTCCCAAGAAATAAACCTGTCTAAACCCCATGCCTCTCAGGCTGTCACCTATGTCGGTCAGCCAAGAAATATACGTCCCCTGGGAAACCATTGGACCCGTATTTCCTAACGTAACTGGCCCACTGGGGTTCCCTGGTTCCAAGGTAACCAAAGGAGCAATTAGAGTTCCTCCCAGAGCGGTCGCTATCGATGCTCCCATCAACTTGTTCGAATAATTGTGCTTACCTGAAGCTAGGTGTGGGCCATTGGATTCGACCCCACCAGTGAGAACAAGAGCAGTCGTATCACCCGCACGGATGGCATCACGGATCTCCATCCAGGTCAATTCTTCAATCCAAAGACTACTAAGAGCTCTTATGGGTCGTTGAGCAGTGGCTAGTTCAGCTTGACGAGCAGCCTGTCTTGCTTCTATCTGCTCAGGCGTTAGTTGCCTCGTCGGTCTCTGTGCTGCAGCATTTGTCGTCATCAGACCTGCGGCCAGAAAAATCAACCACCTCATTTTCATCTCAACCCCTCAGTTTAGATCATTTTCCCCCTACCAAAACTTAATTCTTCTACTAGCGATTGCTCCCAAACCCCTGGGCGGCAGTCACCGCATCTTTCTTGGCCTCTCTCTCACTGACTATCCGCTCCAAACCTTTTTGGTTTAGGTGGGTTACAGCTATCCACGCATGAGACATCTCATCCACAGTCCGACTGCCTCGTGCTTTCCAAACTTCTGGATCTGGGTTGAGAGGATTCTCTGCAGTGTTGTCATACCAAGCAGTTACCACCAGCACGCTACCTTCAGGCAACAGCGGCGCTACATCATCCTCGTAGATATAACTGTGATGCCACTTAGCATTGAAATTAGTCACCATACTGAGAAGTTCTCTTTTGCCGTCCGGATAAATTACTTCCATCGATTTGGCATGGAGATGAACGTGACCGTGTGGCTGGAAACTGTCGATCCGCACAGGGTGGTCCCACCTAAAGAACCCTTGTGTCATTGCAGTTCCGCCAGGAGCCAGGGCTATATCTCCTTGCAAGGGATAGAGCCTAAGATCTTGGATAAACTCAGGCTCAAAACCTTCAGGATGGAACCAAATTCCGAGCTCTACTTGATCATCTTCCACCTCATAACCCATGGGATAGTAGTGTGCGTCCCACTCGATCCTTGAGTCCTTAGGCAGCAGGCGAGCGGCGTCAAATGGCAGTATCTCACCTATCTTACCCATAGCATATTCTGAAAGAGAGGCTGTTTGGCGATATTCACCATCCTCCTGCAAAACCTGGAGCCTGGGGATAGCGTGGTGAACTACCTCACGACCTTGGCGAGAAGGCCTAGTTTCAAAAGCTTTCACATAGCGATCTTGATCCAGTCCACTTCCCACTATCGGACGCCACCAGAGATCTCCCCCTTCAGCCGGTACATCGAAAGGCTTTGATTTGATCACATGGTTTGGAGGACCTAAAGTTTCTTCAAGCTGCCATACCAATTCGTCTGACCACTCTACGGGTGAAGGCATATCTGCGACGTCACCCTCAAGTGATCCGTTGTCCACCCATGTCGCTATTGTCTTAATCTCATCATCACTCAATCTCCAGTCGCCCTTGATCTCTTGAATCCCCACATCGGTATCAAGGTGGAATGGAGGCATCTCTCGGGTCACAACTTTGTCTCTTATACGACGGGAATACCTCCTGGCCTGCTCGTAAGTCTCAAGGTGTATTGGAGCTATAGAACCCTCACGATGACAACTCGTACAATTCTCCTGCAAAATCGGCATCACATCTTTAGTAAAAGTCACATTCTCATCACTCCGATCCGACGCGAACTCTACTGTTTGTCCAGAACTTTCTTCCACAGAAAACGCCGATAAAAGAACTATACAAAGAATTGAGGCCATCCGTCCTACATATGAACCAGACAAATTCGTTGCCATAATTCGCTCTCTGATCTAAAGACACAATAAGGGCATGCTTCAAAATAAACGTACGGCTTATAACTAATAAGGCAAACACACACACTTACTTCCTGGCACTTTCCTTAGCTTTGGTATCGTCAAAAGTCCTCCAAGAGGCTAGAATATAGGTTAGGACTCTCTTTTTGACGCTGAAAAATAATTTGAGGTGCCATAAAAATGTCTGGAGAATCCCTCCTTTTTTTCTTCATCATCTTTGTTACCTTGATTCTCTTCGTCAAAGAGATTTTTCCCATGGACGTCACCGCGTTAGCCTTGCTAACGGTGCTCCTGGCCACCGACCTCCTTTCACTTGAGGAAGCCATCTCTGGATTCAGCAACCAGGCCGTCCTTACAGTGGGGCTAATGTTTGTATTGAGCTCAGCTCTGGTAAAAACAGGTTTCCTGGAAGTGGTAGCTGACAAACTCAGCTACGGAAATAAGAACTCATGGGTTACCATAGGATTTTTTCTACTGATAACCAGCATCACCTCTGCATTCATCAACAACACGGCCGCAGTGGCCATCTTTATCCCCTTAGCGCTGCATTTAAGCCAACGGCTCCATATATCTCCATCTAAACTACTGATACCTTTGTCATACGCTGGAATTTATGGTGGCACTATTACGCTCATCGGTACTTCGACTAATTTGCTCGTCAACTCAATAGCTGTCGATAATGGAATCACTCCCTTTACAATGTTCGAGTTCTCTCGAATGGGGATTATTTTCCTAATAATTGGTACCGCCTACACTGTCTTTATAGTTCCCAGAATCCTCCCCGCAAGAGCTGGAATATCGAGTCTAACAAGGAACTACCACATGGCTCCCTATCTAACTGAGATGGAAATTGATGTCGATTCCCCTCTTGTTGGAACCAGCCTGGCCAAACGTGAAATCGGAAAAAATTATGGAGTCGATATCCTTTCCGTTATAAGAGGAACTTTCAGGTTCGATAGCAACTTCAGAGATCTCATACTGAAGGAAGGAGACATCCTTCTTGTTCACGGAACTTTGGAACATTTTATCGAACTACGAGACAAGGAAGTCATGCTATTGCTGACTGATATGAAAATAGACCAATCAGAGCTACTTGGCTCAGAGAGTACAATCGTGGAGGGGCTGGTCACACAAGGATCTGAGTTAATTGGCAAGACGCTTAGAGATCTTGACTTCAGAAATGCCTACGATGGCTTTGTCATGGCAGTAAGGCGAGAAGAAAAAACCCTAAGAGACAGAGTGTCCAAGATCCCCCTACAATTTGCTGATACACTTTTAATATTTTTGCCCAAATCCAGGCTTGGCGCTCTAAACAATCACAGTGGGCTAGCTGTCCTCCAGGAGCTTGATGTTAAAATCCATAAAGTTCGTTTCTGGTGGTTAGCAATAGCCGTTATCCCTCTGATTATGTTGACAGCTTCACTTGGATGGATCGACATCCTAGAAGCAGCCTTGATCGGCACCGTAATACTCTTATTAGCTAAAAGTATTTCTATCCAAGAAGCTTACAAATCTATCAACTGGTCCGTAATCATTCTCATCGCAGCATTCGTGCCAGTAGGGATCGCCATGGACCGTTCAGGGGCAGCGGACATAGTTGCTGCCAGCATCATTGGGGTGGGCAACCTTTTCCCACCAGACATGGCAGCTTCAGCGTCTCTATCAGCACTTTACCTAGTAGCTGCAGTCCTAACCGCCGTGCTTTCTAATAACACCGCAGCCATTGTTCTAGTACCAGTGGCATTGGCGATCTCCCAACAACTAGGAGTGGACGCAAGGGGACTCCTTTTGGCTGTGTGTTTTGGTGCATCTACATCGTTCATGACACCTATGGGGTATCAAACCAACCTCATGGTGTATGGACCAGGTAGGTATCATTTCAAGGATTTTGTTACTGCTGGGCTACCCTTGAGCCTAGCTTTCTGGGTCTTGGCTACTATATGTATTCCGAAGTTTTGGCCGTTCTAAAAATGCCCCACAGTGTGCGCCGTCATCTGGGCATCGAACTTGAAAGCTACGATCAGAAGATCAGGCCTGGAAGCACTTCGAAGAATGGGCAAAAGAAGACGCCTATTTCTCTTTTTTCGATGAGCTGCAAGCTCTCGAAAACGCTGGATTTAATCCACACTGTATGTGGCGTGAAGGACCGAGCACAGTATTAATTAGAAGGCGCTAAATTCAAGCAGAAAAAGAAATTGAGAAATTTCCTTCAAATAAATAGGAGAAATCATGTGCACAGCGAAATTGTCTATTTCAATCAATTTGATGGCATTCGGACTATTCCTGTCCTACGCCCCTGTAATTGCCCAAGTCCCCTTACCTGCCACAGATGTCTATGCCAGTACAATCGCAGCTACAGTAGAAGAAGCGATCTCTGAATCAAGGACTGATACACCGATAAGCACCGTGGATGCAGGAGGACACAATGTCGGAATCGGCGTAGTACAGAGAGCCGCTGGAAATACTCTCGGTGGAGCACTCCACAATAGAGTGACCGAAGTCTACTCAATACTGGAAGGCACAGGAACCTTGGTCACGGGGGGATCTCTCTTGGATCCAATCATCAGAGGAAATGTCGCTTCCCAAGTTACACAAATCAATGGTCCTGGGGTGAGTGGGTCGGGCATCACTGGAGGTGTTAGTAGAGTATTACGTAAGGGCGACATGGTCATCGTTCCTGCAGGTACACCGCACTGGTGGAGTTCCGTAGAGGAATCTGTGATTTACACTGTAGTACGTGTCGATCCAGACCAGCTTGTAACTTTACGATAGACATTTTAGGGATTTCAAAGGCAAGACACTGGTGTTGTATTATCTCCAATTTTGAGACGCTGGCTCACTAATTTGCAAAAAGTAGGTTCATCTCAAGAATCCACCAAAGGGCAATAATTGCATCTAATTTAGACTGGATATGGGTAGGGCACGTTCTCGTAGTTAATGGCAGTAGGAATCCAATCATGGGGAGGTTCTTCTGGCGGCTGATCCTGACCCTTCAATCCTTCGCCGGTAAAAGGTAGTGCCAAAACAACAGTTACTAGGTAAATACCAGATAAAGTTCCTCTCGTCGACATATTTTATTCTCCGTGCAGCCTTTCAAATCAAATAAGAATCTGACGAACACCAAGTCGTTCACCCTCACATTCCATCTTTAAGGACAAGCAGGATGGCTGTCCTCGGTTCCGTCCACATCGAACCACTCACCACAACGAGCACCTTTATTATAGGCACCTTTAGCGATCATTTTACCATCGAAATAGTATCTCTCTAACGGTCCATCGAACTCGCCATTAGAATAGCTGATTTTCGACTCTAATTGACCGTTAAAATAATAAGTTTCGTAGATTCCATGCCAATGTCCATCTCTCAAAGTTCCTAATTCTCTGGTCTTAGTCGGATCAGTTTCAAATACCGAGATCACATCTCCCGAGTACGGCTCACCGCTAGAGGAACTCACGAATACCCCGTCCTGAAAAACCAATTCACTCATCGCCATTCGTTGATCTTGTCCTTTTAAATTGCTCGTCCCAAAAAACATCAAACACACTAGTAATTTCGCTACCAATGAGAATCTCAACATCAAATCTCCTTATCTGAATGACATTCACCGTCTGAGATATTCTGACACCATATCCCAAAAATTCGCAAGGTAGGGGAATTTCCAGAATGCCAGATATTAACGAACTGTAGCTACCGATCCTTCGCTGACGACTCCAAACTATCTGTTTTAATCAGGGTGTCTTTTTTCTCAAAACCTTGCCTGAACGCACATCTCGATAGACTCCATCCTCTATCGCAATCTTCCCATTAACCAATACCCACTCTACTCCAACAGGATACTGATGAGGGTCCTGAAATGTTGCTCGATCGATAATGGTTTCAGAATCGAATACGACTAGATCCGCAAACCAACCTATTTCCACCTGGCCTCGCTCTGGCAATCCAATCCGTCTAGCCGGCATTGAAGTCATTTTACGAACGGCCTCTTCAAGTTTCAAAATTCCTCTTTCCCTAGAATATAAGCCCAAAACTCGTGGGAACGTTCCATACCAACGGGGGTGAGGATGTCCGTCACCTAGAGCCACCAATCTGCCATCAGACCCTATCATAGTCTGGGGGTGAGACATTATCGCTTCCACATCTGCCTCGTCCATGGCATGATAAATCCCGTTGGCACCTCCACGCCGAACTGACTCAATAACCAGTTCGGCTCCAATTGCTGGAGTTGGTTCAAGCCCATCTCGAACAGCCCAGTCGTACAATGTTTTTCCCTCGAGGGACTTGTCCCACGACACCTTCGAAAACTGAACTCTTCTCAGATCATTACCTCCTCGATCATATTTGATATTGAACTCAATACCAGACAGAATACTATCAGCAAGACCTGGGTCTTCCATTCTAGTCAGAAGGGCATCTGTGCCACCCTCCATGGCCCAGGTGGGAATCAAAATTGTTATACCCGAATGGCTCGCAGTATAGGGATACTGATCGATCATGGCATCTGTGCCAGCAGCACGCGCTGAATCTACCATGTTTAGAGTAATGCTAGACGACCCCCACATGGGTTGGCCGACCACCTTGTGATGGGTAAGTACAACCGGAATCCCGGCTTGCCTCCCTATCTCGAGAGCTTCTGAAACGCTCTCTAAAAGGCCCAAGCCTTCATCTCTAAGGTGAGAAGTATAAAATCCCCCGTAAGGGACCACCATAGCGGATAATGCCACCAATTCAGTTAGATCTGCAAAAGCACCTGGAAGATACTTAAGTCCAGTTGAGATACCCCAAGCGCCCTCAATCATACCCTGCACAACCATATCCTGCATCCGAGTCAGCTCTGAAAAAGTGGGGGGCCTGTCTTCCAAGCCAATCACCTCACGACGAACTGTATTATGCCCCACCATAAATCCGACATTTAGCCCGACCCCAATCTCATCTGCGCGGTCCAAGTACGATACCAACGGCCAGGGGGCTGTTCCATCTGGCCCACCAAGCGCAGTGGTTACACCTTGACGAACGTGACTTTCACCACCCGGCAAAGTAAATAGAGGGTCTAAATGTGTATGGATATCTACAAAACCTGGGCTTATGACCTTCCCTGTCGCATCAATCACCTTTTTAGCTAATTGGATACTTAGTGGAGTAGATGACACCGCGACTATCCTGTCTCCCTGAATAGCCACATCAGCCATAAATCGAGGTTCTCCAGTACCATCTACTACAGTGCCACCTTGAATGAGAATATCCCACTTTTGCTCTGCTGACTGCTTAGAATCGATGATCTGAGCATTCAGTAGGACCGTTGCGGCAACTTGAGCAAACAGTGTCGGGATAAAGATCCGCCATGGATTTGACATACGCCCCCTAGGATGATCGTAAACAATCACTTTAATATCGTAACTAGCTTGAGGACCATGACAGCAAGCTGTTTGTCCTCCCCTTCATACACCAAGATTTTCTATTCCCTAGCGACCAAATTAGCGAAATCCGCTGCTAATGATTTAGAATAATATCCTTTGTCAATCTTCCTTCCCAAGAGGCGAACCGCCTGCTCTCTGTCCGACGGGAAGGTCACCCCCAACCATTCTCCTTCCGTTTCCACAACATTTACTTCTACTAACCCAGTATTGATCTGAGCACCCATTGCATCTGGAAGAAAAAATTCCCTAGAAACGTCCCCTTGATTTTCCCTGAGAAATCCAGTGAACATGTCCTCCATATGGTCCAAACATCGCTTAGTAAGGCCCCAAAGATTCATGGAAACTGGGGATTCTTTAGGCAAATTGGCAACGTCCCCGTTGGGAGCCTTTCCTGTAATTCCAGATCCTACTTGATGCACATCTCCGTATTCACTGATCTCGACTAGCAAGCCAGCCTCATCCAGGGCACACACACCTCTATTGACGCCCCCATACTCAGAGAGAGTCTGTTCTAACCTGTAGGTCACTAGTACAGGATTTTGAGGGCAGTTACACATACCCTCGAATAAGCCCCTGAAAGCTTCAGTACCATACAGATCGTCCGCATTTGCAATAGCAAAGGAACCTTCCATGTGAGGACTGGCACAGAGAACTGCGTGGCCAGTTCCCCAAGGACGATTTCTATCAGGACTCAAAGCTGAAGGTATAGGAATATTGTCCAGCACCTGACAGACATAGTCGACTGGAAAACTATTACCGATGATTGCAAAAATATGCTCTTTTATTTGCGTCTCAATTTCCGGGCGGGTAACTATGATGAACCTATCGAACCCAGCTCGAGCGGCGTCATACATGTTGTAGGCCATAATCGATTCGCCAGACGGACCCAATGGGTCCGTCTGCTTCAAATGTCCATATCGACTAGAAAGTCCAGCCGCCAGAATGACTAACGGGAAACTCAAGACTCCAGATGTCTCCTAAAAAACTCTATGGTGAGTGGCCACGCCTCTTCCGTTGCACGCATATTTGCCCCGTCTTGACCGCCTTGATTACGTAAAAAACCATGGCCCGCACCTGCTAGAATGTTCGGAGAAAAAGGCTTGTTCAGCTTGGACATGGCCACTTCGGCGCGATCAATCGTAGAATTCACCCTCTCATCATTGCCCCCGTATAGGCCTAGAATTGGAGCGCCTATCGATTCAAAACCCGCTTCGGGGGAAGACCCATAATAAACTACAGCCGCGTCCAGTTCCGAGTCGTCCACAGCAAACAAAAAACTTGAACTGCCTCCCCAACAGTAACCGACCACACCGACTCGATCTGTAGCACTAGGCAACCCAGTACCGAAGTTAGCTGCCGCCTTTAACCGTCTATTGACGTCCATTCTATCCAACGTGCGTATGGTAGCTACCACCTCTTGACGATCCATTGAATCGGACCCACCACCGTTCGGGCCGTGTCCGTCAAGAAGGTCAGGTGCCACGGCTATAAATCCATCTCTTGAAAGCTGGTCGGCCACACCTCTTATCCAATCGGTCAAACCGTAAATTTCGTGTATTACGACTACCACTGGAGCAGGGCCACTCCTCTCCGGGTAGGTCACCCAAGCCCGCACCATGTCACCATCTCCAGCATCGTAAGTGACCCACTCTCCATGACGCGGAGAGCTATCAAGCCTAGCCACAGCTCCTTCTTCATCAGCTGGAATCATCTGGGAGTTCAGTGTTGTTGTTTCAAGCCCTACGGTCAAAGCTAGTAGCCACATAATGACTCTAGGGATAGTTTCGACTCTTCTTTTCATAGGTAATCTCCTGCATCTCTTGATTTTTTATGATAAAATTTAGTTCGAAAGAATTTTCAGCCTCTACTCGGCGGTTCTCTCATCGATAGACCTGGGGACCCAAAGGTGATCTCGGAAACAGCCTTTATGCTCCGCGCACCATACCTAAATGGAATTACCAAACGCAGAGGAGCGCCATTGATAGGAGGAATCGCCTCATCATTCATTAACCAGACCAGCATCACCTGGGGATCCATCATGGTAGATATGTCTTCATCTATCCAGTAACCGTCGTGAGAAATAACTCTGCAATAATGGGCTGGAGATTGTATTTCGATCATTTCAGCAAAGTCGCTGAAGCGCACACCTGTCCACTTCACAATACCAGTGGGCTGAGGAGCCCCGCACTGAAGCAGGGTAGTATATGACCTTCGGGGAAGGCCTTCCAGATCACTAAAGCGCAAGGTCCCACCCAATCTTGCCAGCCCCCTCGAGTCTAACCTGATAGCCATTTTACGATAATCGTACTCAATCTCTGGGGGCTTTCCCTGAGTATAACGCCAGATGGTACCAGTTATTTCATCAGCTGCTTCAGGAGGATATTCCGGGGCGGACCCATCAGGGTTGAGAGGCAAATCGGCCCGCTGCCGAAGATCTCCCTCTACCAAATGATCAGGCCACTCTTGCTGACGTACTGTTTGAGCCACGATATCATTGGGTCTGGACACTCCCATAGACAAACCTGCAACAGCGGTTCCAGAAACTCGGATTGCCTCACGACGGGAAAGCTTCATTTCAGAACCTCCTCTGGGGTAGAAAATTGGCAATGGATGTTAAGAATACCTCTCAAGCCCAACCTTCACCATAGGGAAGTTAGATCAATAATTAGGATCAAAACTTAAAGATTGGCCTCTGAAAGCAACTACTGGTTATTTTGGTTGTCAAAGTTCAATGTTCATGAGCCACACAAATTTTGTAAATTCAAGTAGGCTGTCCCCTGTACTCGAAAATCACGACTGACACTGTACTTCGGAAACATTTACTAAAAACCTTCTGATATAATTAAGGATGTCTAATGAAAAAAGAATGCTCTGGGAAAAGATTCGGGACGAAAGCGATCTGGGCGGGAACCCACCACATCGAAGGGTCAGTAGTGACCCCTATTTTCAATAGCTCAACCTATGAGCTGACCGATGACATCTACCAAGGCTGGAAGGAAGGAGCTCAACACACACTCCTCTATAGCCGTATATCTAGTGTCAATTCTGAAGCCGTGTCATCAAAGGTCGCAATACTCGAAGCCGCGGAAGACGGAGAGATGTTTGATAGTGGCATGTCGGCCATCTCTACAACACTCCTTGCCCTGCTCTCAAATGGAGACCACATGGTTGGGAGCGCTGACATGTACGGTGGAGCTTATGGCTTAATTACGGAAGAATTTCCTCGGTTTGGTATAGAAGCGACCATGGCCGACATTCGAGATCCAGCCTCCTATGAAGCTGCAATTAAAAATAATACGAAGCTCCTATACGTAGAGACCATAACCAACCCGGTTCTCAAGGTATGTGACCTAGAAGCCATGGCAGCGATCGCTAAGAAGCACAACCTGATTGCAATCTGTGATAATACATTCGCTAGCCCCTGGGCTTGCAATCCTATTGCGATGGGATTCGATCTAGTGATACACTCCGCTTCAAAATATCTGGGAGGACACTCTGATTTAATCGGTGGTTTGGTAGTCGGAAACAAACAACTAATCTCCGATATTTTCAGTAAGAAAATCACCATGGGAGGCGCTGCTGATCCTCACATGTGCTACTTGCTGGAGAGAGGCATCAGGACCCTACATGTTCGGATGCCCACCCATGCACAAAATGCTGCCGAACTTGCCCGAAGACTTGACGTTCATCCTATGATCGAGAGCGTTAACCATTGTTCACTGCCTGACTATCCAGACTATGAAGTAGCTCAACGTATAATACCCAAAGGAAGTGGCATGCTTTCCTACGTAGTCAAAGGTGGCAACGAAGCAGCACTGCACTACCTGCGCCGCCTTGAATTCGTATTCGAAGCTACAAGCCTAGGTGGAGTGGAAAGTCTGGCCGAGTGCCCCTTCAACACAAGTCATATGTTTATGCCAGAAGAGGTTCGGACTGAGCTGGGTATTGTCCCTGGTTTTGTTCGAATGAGTGTGGGTATTGAAGATGTTGAAGACCTATGGGAGGATATGGATCAGGCCCTAAAGGCTACAAAAACATTTATCAATTCTTAAATTCTATCCGAAACTGCTCACATTAAGTCCTGACGCGCCAACACTAGTATTTTCTTTGGCGGATCTTTATTCATTATTTATGAATAAAGATTCCAACTGTCAGTCAGAGATCGACCTGGAACACATCACTTCAGAAGATTTCGCTCAAAAAAGACAGCGAGTCGTGCTGGAGATAGGTATTTCTACTTCAAAACTGCATGCCTTCGGACCGATGGGAGCTAAGGACCTCACTACTCGTAAATTTGTCGTCCACGGAAAAAACCACATTCGTGTCTGAGTAGGTATCTAATCCCGCAAGAACCCTGAAAGGCCGATCGTGAATCCCAAATCAGATGCATTTTCAGTGATTCCTAGCGCAAAGGCTGCATCCAACTGCCAACTTGGATTAAGCAGGTAGGTGCCACCCGCCTGGATGAAACCCAAGCTACCACCGTTTTGGACAGACTGAATCCGTTCAAAAGCAATCTCGGTGAAGGCTCTCAAATCCGGTATAAGTATCCCCTTACTAATTACGAACCCAAAGATTCCAGAGTAGAACGAGTCATCCCGTTCATTCCTGTCGAGCATCACTCCCGGCATGACTCCCACACCCCAATCTTTATCAGTGGAGGTTGGATCTTCCCAAGGCATACGGACATTCCATTCCGCTGAAATACGTAACGAAGGCCTGACTCCAGACCCTTTGAATTCTTGTGATCCCGTCGGAAACTCGGCATGTACCAATGCTGCCATCGCAGGCTGTCCAATATCTTCGTCACCCGCTGAAAACGCCCACTTAATACCGATAGACATATCCGAGAAACCGCCCACTGAACCGGAACGGTCCTGCAATCCATTTGTCGTGCTTCTAGTGTACCAATCCGACTCCAACCTTGCCTCGACATCAGGAAATATTCCTAACCGAAACAGAAACGGAGTACTCATATTTTCTATATTTCCTGGCTTAAGGCTTGTTCGGTCCGTAGCAAAAGAGCCTTCTACTTGCAGCATACCTGGGTTGACGACAGAACTCGACTCTACGAAGTCTGGACGATCAGTAACCAGGGACTCTTGAGCAACTGAGATCACAGGAAAAAGTGAAAAAACAGTGAGGATGGAGGGTAAGATATACTTCATGGTAATTTTGTTGACGTCGGTCTTTTCCAAGCGAGATATCGTAGTGAATTAGGCTAGGCTTATTTATACTTTAGTCTCGCCTATAATCCATGGACGGTCAAGTCCCCCATCCCAAGAGATAGACACATAACAAAAGGCTCGAAACTCTCTCCAGAGAGGCATTTGACCTCTCCGAAAAAAATCTCGAGCCTTCTATATAAACCTTGAATCTGTCGGTTGTACTGCGACAAATAATCCTAAGTCAGGTACCCCTTTATCCCCCCATCAATCTGTTCTTGATGTTCATCACAACAATCATCACTGCTCCAGCAGCGGTAACCGTCGCGAGGCCGCTATTCACGCCTGTGACTAGAGGACCGAGGACTGGGATAGCGTCGAAAGCATTACCCATAGTGTTAAGTACAATGGCTGTAAGAAAGAGCCGAGTCTGATCGTTCGGACCAGCGTTGAAACCACCTACCATACCCACCAGAACTAAAACAAGTCCAGTATAAGCAAACGCATCTGTAACACCCAAATGTGCCAGAAGTGACAGAACAACTGCAGCGGCTACGACATTCCTGTTGGATAACAAGGAACCCATAAAATACCTCCAAGCTAAAGAAACTTAGGATGTACCAACCCAAGAAATAAGGGATGTTTTATCAAAATGCGCAACATATAGTAGGCACCCAACAACATGGTATTGACTAAAAAGTCAATGTTTTAAATAGGTTTCCTACCATCAGATCAATTCATTCCCGGAGGTGAAATTCGTCTTTTTGTTGCCTGTTCAAAAGCAAATGCCAGCTCAATGAGACGAGGCTCTGAGCAGGCCGAACCCGTAAAACTGACTCCGAATGGCCGTGGTTTAGGCTCGAAACCCTCTGGAAAATCAGGACCAGAACTATCCATGACAAAAGCAAACGGAACAATCACCGTTGGATATCCAGGCTTCGCTGCAATACCAGCTCCACTGGAGGATGGAAAAAGGAGCGCGTCCAGTTGATTTTCTTCCATAGCCTGGTCAATTCCTCTAGCAGCATTTAGTTCGAGATCCCTAGCTCTATCAGCTTCATAGGTCGCTCTATCACCTTCGAGATTAATTTCATCCGATCCATCCAACCGTGCCTGATCATATTTGATAGCCCCTGAAGCTCTATGATCGAGGTTCCACTCCCGAAGTTCTGTGAGAGTCTTCACTGGAGCAGACTCTCCTAAACTAGCCAGCCACAAATTGAAATCTCGCTTCATTCCGTAGTCCAGAACACTGCTTCCTCCGTTAGTTAGCAGACTAGTCTCTGGATCTGGATCTACCACACTCGGAATATCAGCGGGATCGACGATTATGGCGCCCTGATCTCGAAGAATCTGAATGGCTTCAGCCATGACAGCTCTTCCTTCTTCACTCATTCGATTTTGATAGCGGTCAGTCCCTGGTACCAATATAGAATCGTAATAAGACGCCCTCGGAATACCGATCCGAGCTCCTTGGAGTCCCTCGAGATTGAGAAAGGCAGTGTAGTCTCTGTTTGGAGGTGCCTCACAGCGATTCGTGGCGGGATCGTTAGGGTCTGGAGCAGCACCTTCAAGAGCTCCAAAGAAAATTGCTGCATCCGTAACCGTCCGAGCCATTGGACCTGCAGTATCCTGATCGGCAGTAATCGGAATGATCCCGTAACGACTGATTCTTCCAACAGTGGGTTTGATACCCGCCAACATGTTCGAGTTCGCAGGTGACAGAATCGATCCTGATGTCTCAGTACCAACGTTCGCCGCCCAGAAACTCATGGCCGTACCGATCCCCGAACTAGAACCGCCGACTCCCATAACTGGACGACCGTCGTTCCTTCCATCCCTTGGATCTCGACGGGGGTCATATGGATTTAGCCCATAGCCACCGACTGCGCTATAATTTCCAGGCATTCCCGCGGCGGCGAAATTAGCTAGTTCGGTCATGACTGTCTTGGCTAGGATAATCGCTCCGGCCTCCCTCAAGTTCTCTGTCAGAGTTGCCTCGTAAGGAGGAATAAAGCCCCTAAAAGCCATGGCCCCTCCCGTGGTTGGGACATCCATGGTATGAACATTGTCCTTCAACGCGATCGGGATGCCATGAAGTGGACCGCGTACATTGCCTTCAGCTCTCTCTCGGTCCAGACGATCAGCATCCTGAAGCGCATTAGGGTTAATAGCAATCACAGCATTCACCACTTCCTCGTACATGGCAATCCGAACCAAATGAGCTTCGACCAACTCACGAGATGTAAGGCTACCGTTTTCCATTGCACGTTGCATTTCAGGAATGGTCGCTTCAACGACATCGAATCGTGAAGAGCCTTCCTCTCCAGCTGTACAGCCTAGGATGGAAGTAACTATACATAAACAGAGAGCTAGAACATGACGGTATGCAGTGAACATCAGGAGACCTTCCTTTCAGTACCGAGATCTGGTGACCCTCTTGGTCAACCAGCTAGAAAGTCAACATAAGCCAGCCCTCTGTTCAGGGCCACTTTAACCTAAGGGAATTTTTTCTTTCAGAATCAGGTTTCGACTCAAATATCACCGCTGTCTTTATAATTCAATCTTGATTTGAGATGTCAATTATTATCGACATCAGATCGTTCTGCTAAAACTCTAATTAATCCTATTAAGATTACCTAGGATAGGAGGTATTTTTACTGATCTGCCATACGTGATATGCTATGAATATGAGTAGAATATTAGTGAACTCCACAGCCCTTCTCCTTTTTCGATCCTTTTGACGCAAAATATTCCGATCAATCAAGGTAGTAGGTCATGGCATGACCTACCCTTTTCAAGCTTCAAGATTTTTTCAGAGTTGTCGCATCTTTCGCGATAGCCTTAACTAGATCACTGAAAATTCTACTGTGTAAAGGATAGATCCCATACCAATAAAGCCAGCCAAAAAATCCAGTAGGAGCAAAAAAAGCAGTTTGAATTAGTCGGGTCTGTTTCCCTTCTGGAACAGCTTCAAACTGAAGCCACGCTTTGCCCGGAACCTTCAGCTCTGCCCGCAGTCTCAAAAGCGAAGGTTCTCTATACTCTTCTACTCTCCAGAAATCTAGAGCTTCTCCGGGGAACAGATGCACTGGATCCCTTCGACCACGCCTGAGTCCCGGCCCCCCTAAAAACTGGTCGATCAATCCTCTCAGCCTCCAGGCCCACTCCCAAACAAGCCAACCTTTTGCCCCTCCCAAACTAGAAAAAGCCAAGAAAACTTCCTCTGGATCAGCTTCTATTAATCTAGTTCTGACTTCTCGCACCAACCCTTCTCGATCCTCGAGTCGGACTGATTTTACAACGCTTCCAGCCGCTACGCTCCATCTGGTTTCTATTTCTCCTGCATCCGTCAACGCCAACGCTCTTGAAACTGATTCTCTGTAAGACAACGGAGTGATCTTTGGAAAAAGAGAACAAGCTTTATCCGTATTTCCAACCACAGACTGCACTATACCTTCGATTAGTGGAACGGCCAACCGATTGGGAATAGGCGTCACTAACCCAACCCATAAAGCCGCTAACCTGGGGGCCAACACTGGAACTGGAACGATAATTCTCGGCAGGCCTCTCACTTCTGCATATTGACGCATCATTTGAATGAAAGTCAGCGGTTCAGTTCCAATATCTACGACTCCCAGGGGTTTAGAGAAATCCAACGCGGCCAGCAGGTAACCAAGAGCATCTCTGATTGAAATTGGACGCACTTCATTAAGAATCCATTTTGGTGCCACCATCATCGGAAGTCTTTCTGTTAAGTATCGAACCATCTCGAAAGATGCAGATCCTCCTCCAATGACCGGTCCTGCACGAAATTCAGTGGTCGGACAGTTGTTACGAAGAATCTCTCCTGTCTCCGCTCTACTGCGAAGATGTTCCGATTGGACTTCATCAGATAGAGACTCTGGCAATATTCCACCTAGATAAACTACATGCTTCAGTTTACTGGCGTGCTCTACAAAGTTATGAGCTGCCCGCCTATCCTTCGCGGCAAAACCCTCATCCGAATACATCGAATGAACTAAATAGTAAGCCACATCGATATCGTCTAAAAATCCTTCAAGTGATTCTTCTACCAGTAAATCGGCCTCGATAAGTTTTACTGAAGACAACCACGGACGTCCGGACGCTCGATCTGCATCCCGCACCAAAACGGTGACTTCATGATCCTTGTGCAATAATTGCTCAACTAAGCGTCCTCCTACATAACCGGTTGCCCCGGTGACTAAAACTCTCATTGTTGTTTCCGACTAAAGGGAAAAATACATCAAGGAAACTGGCAAGAAGACTTCACCAGCCTTCTTGCCAGCCCTGCGTGTAGACTTATTGACTAGTGAAGTGCAGGTGGCAACATCACATTGTCTATTACATGAATCACCCCGTTAGAAGCAACGATATCTGCTGTGATTACCTTGGCCCCCGCAGCATAAACTTGGCCTGACTCTACTTTGACCTCTGCCTTAAAGCCGCTAACGGTCCCAACTTCAGTCATCTTCATGACCACCTCTGACATCACCGCACCTTCCACTACATGGAAAGTCAGAACTTCTGTCAGAGCTTGCTTGTCGGCCAACAAAGTTTCAAGGATTCCATCTGGTAATTTATCGAACGCTGCATCGGTTGGAGCGAAAACAGTGAACGGTCCCTTGCCTTTGAGTACGTCTACTAGTCCAGCTACCTCTAATGCCACCGCCAAGGTACTAAAAGACCCGGCTTCAACGGCTGTGTCAACAATATCTTTTTCCGTCATCTGAGCATCACTCGATGCTGGCAACAAAATCGATACAGCGACTAATGCCACTGCCAAAAATTTGTCCTTCATTTTCAATTCTCCTGAGATTGATTAGTACACAAATGTCTAACAATTGTCTAACTATATTAGCTATTGTTTAACGTTTGTCAAGGCTTACATGAATTTACATTTGACATTAGTTAGACATCTCTATATCCTGGTACCCATTATGAACAATCTCATGGATACACCCAGACATCCCATCCGAGTTGTGGCACAGCGTACTGGATTGACTGCCGCGACCATACGGGCTTGGGAACGCCGTTATAGAACTGTTTCTCCTGGCAGATCGGCAGGCGGCCAACGCCTCTATTCCGACCAAGATGTCAAAAGACTGACTACCCTTAAAGCGCTAACAGACGGAGGACGTACTATCAGCGTAGTCTCGACTCTTACTGACTCACTAGCGGAAGCCCTATTACTTGAAGATCAGGCAATGGTGCGGCACACACCGACCTTATCAGAGGATACTGATCCGGCTCTCTGGGTGGAACGTGCCTATGCCCAAGTCCTAAGCCTAGACAGCCAAGGACTCGAACATACACTATGGCAAGCTGCGATCACAATAGGCTCACATACCCTCCTGGACGCAGTGATCGCAGTCCTCTTAGAACGCATTGGAACTGGGTGGATAGCCGATGAAATCGCACCCGCTCAGGAACACTTGGCCACAGGAGTTATCGTCAGAGTATTGCACAGACTTACCGACTACAGAAACAACGATGGTCCGACCTTGGTGGTTGCCACCCTCCCTGGTGAGGTGCACGGCCTAGGGGCACAATTGACCTCCGCAGCAGCGATTCTCGAAGGATGGAGAGTTGCACACCTTGGAACAGATCTTCCAATTGAGGAAATCGCCAACGCGAGCGAAACCCTAGGAGCACACTCTGTGGCAATCAGTGTAACTAGAGGGTACAATATCAAAGAAACTGCCAATCAACTGATTAGCTTACGCCGGTTGATAGATGGCCGAATCCAACTCCTTGTCGGAGGAGGCTCTGCCCACCTTCTTGACTTCCAGGAACCTCCAAAAGGGGTGACTATAGTTCTTAGTGGACTACAGGGGCTACGTGAGAACCTAATAAACAGCAAAACCAAATAACCTGCCAATCCTCAGGTTTCCAATTGTTTCTTGTCCAAATATAAATTTTAATCCCCACCCCTATGGTCACAGAAAGTTCAGGGCCAACCCACTCTACAGAAGCTCCATTTCATCTTTTTAGGCTAGACCTTTAATGCTATCTTGTATATATTTTGTTTAAGAAAATATATATTTTACTTTTACAAACTATATACATAATTCCTAAGTTTCAACTGAAGCATTATTAACGAGGAAACGACAACAATGACTTTATTGGGTCTAAAATATCGCCACTCAATAACACTCTGGCTGTGCTCCCTACTTGCCTGCCAGAGTCAGCCTGAAGTAAGTGTGCTCCGAGGGGAAGAACTCTACGGAGTTTGGTGTTCCGGCTGTCATGGATCCGAGGGACAAGGAAATCCTTCGAATAAAGCACCCTCGATCGCAGGTCTGCCTCAGTGGTATTTGGAAAACCAACTTACCGGCTTTCAGTCAGGTTTTCGAGGAATACATGAAGAGGACATTTCAGGCCAGACTATGCAGCGAATGTCAATCATGGCCTTAGCGGAAAAAGGTGACCTTCCGTCAGTGGCTGGATATGTATCCTCAATGCCGGTCACATGGCCTACTCCCACGATGGGTGGTAATCCAGAATTGGGGAAACAGCCCTATCAAGTTTGTGCCGCATGCCATGGACTAGATGGACTGGGTGACGAAAAAATCAGTGCACCTCCAATAGTACAATTGGATGATTGGTACCTCATTCAAGAACTAGAAAATTTTAAGATCGGTGCTAGAGGGGTTCACCCAGAGGATGCCTGGGGACCTGTAATGAGACAGATCGCGGTCGCACTAGGAGATGTATCGATGGAAAATGTGGTGGCTTATATCCAAACACTCCGAAAAGAAAGCACGACCAATGAAGATATATGAATAAATTACAGATACAGAGTATATAGTACAATGCCAGAACCCACACACGGTAGTTACAAGCCTGTCTCATAATCGAAACCAGACAATGTAGCTTGCAATGGGTTCCAGACCTTTCATACTATCTCTTACCAATGATCTCTACTCAATCTAAAAAAACACGGCTGGAACAGGGCCTAATATTAGCTGCGCTCATCGCTGCGGGTGAAGCTGCCTTCCTCCTACCATTCGTCCTGGCAAGAGTTTTTCGGCCGACTTTTCTTGATGTGTTCGGCATTAGCAATTTCGAACTGGGCACAGCGTTCTCTCTCTATGGGATAGTGGCGATGGGATCCTATTTCGCAGGAGGGCCACTGGCCGATCGTTTCTCCGCTCGTAAACTCATGGCTGCCGCTCTCAGCGCTACTGGTATAGGTGGCATAGTCCTGGCTGGCATTCCTTCAGTAAAAGTGATGAACGTACTGTGGTCGGTATGGGGAATGACTACCATATTACTTTTCTGGGCTGCAATGATTCGTTCAACACGCGAGTGGGGACAGTTATCCGGGCAGGGCAAAGCGTACGGTTTTCTCGATGGAGGTCGAGGCTTACTAGCTGCTGTTATCGCATCTATCTCAGTATGGATATTTTCGTCTTTGTTGCCCGACCGAGCTATAGCACCAATAACAGCAGAACAGCGTGAAGTGGCTTTCCGCGCGGTCATCTGGATATTCACTGGCCTAACAATGGCTATCGCACTTTTAGTATGGAAAATCATTCCGGACACTGAACCCTCAAGGAGCACTAATACTGGGACGAAGTTTTCACTTCAAAACATAAAATCTGCTTGTCGAATGCCGTCTGTCCGTCTGCATTCAATTATCATCGTATGCTCTTATGTTGGCTATAAAGCTACCGACGATTTCTCCCTCTTGGCACGTGACGCACTAGGCTTTGATGATGTTGGAGCTTCGAGCGTTGGTGCTCTCGGTTTTTGGGTCCGAGCCCTCGCAGCGATAGGTGCTGGATATCTCGGAGACCGGATAGAATCTTCTAGAGTAATTACCTGGGGATTCTGTTTCCTTATCGCTGGCAGCCTGCTAATTGCCTCCGGAGCAATGATTAACGTGGCATGGATGCTGATCATGACAATTGCCGCAACTAGTGCAGGGATTTACGCTCTCCGGGGGGTATACTTTGCTCTCCTGGAAGAGGGGGGTGTACCGTTAGCTACGACTGGAAGCGCCATTGGTGTTGTCTCATTTATCGGTTTCACCCCAGATGTGTTCATGGGCCCACTTATGGGAATCTTATTAGACAATTCACCAGGGACACTCGGGCACCAGCACGTCTTCGCTTCCGTAGCTGTGTTCGGCTTTATTGGACTAGCCGCAACAGCGAAATTCAGAAGGCTCACTCAACCCCTCTAGATACCAACTTGCTACAATAAAACCAGAGATGTCAGTTGTATGAGACCTTGGGGTCATACCCTCTCCTCTATAGCAAACCCTACCATATATAGTATTCATATGGCTTTCGTTGCCATTTTATCTATATTTTTTAATAGGATCACTAACCATCCTCAGATGGGAAGCCAACCAAAATGATTAGACGCACTTGGTTACAGTCAGCTATTTTAACTTTCATTCTGATCACTGGAACCCAGCACAACAGCCTGTCAGCACAAGGTATCGGTATAGCAGCAAGGGCAGGAACGATGGGGATTGGGCCAGAAATTACTTTGGGGTTCTACGAAAAATTTGCGGTCAGAGGTGGATTTGGAAAAATAGACTGGAGTTTCATGCCAGAAATTCCAACCTCTCTTTTCGGACTAAATTTTGGCCTACCAGGAGTAGATGCATCCCTGACTGAAACCAAAGCACTTTTCCCTGAGACATTAAATGTTGGAGCTGACATTTACTTGACTTCACATCTGCGTATTACTGGTGGGATCCTGCTACAAACTGGAGAGATGGGGCTTGAAGGAACTGTAGCTAGAACTGGAACGATCACTATAGGATCAAAAACCTATCCGGCATCTGAGCTAGACTCTTTTAAGGGCACATTGTCAGAGAATCAAAACTACATACCCTATGCCTCGATTGGACTTGGGAATCATTCTGAAAGAGGGTTTGGGCTATTTACAGAAATCGGGGCGGCCTTTCACGGGAAAAGAGTCTTGACTCTTTCGGCGAAGGGAAATGTTACGGATAGTGCTGACTTTCAGGCTGAACTTGCTAAAGAAAGGACGAGTCTTCAAGAAAAACTCGACAGCTATTTGAGGATCTGGCCAATACTAAATATCGGAATAAGGTTCAGTCTCTAGCCTTGGTTTTTGCTGCCAAAGATACACTTTTCATTTCTAGCATTTCTCAGCCAGGACTGTCATATTGGTCTAGCTTATTATTATCCTTTTAGCTGTGTACGCCCTTAACGAGAGCTTACTATGAGAGCAGGTTTCTCTTGCCTGGCAACAATTCTGATTTTGAGCCCGATCAGCACATACGGACAAACTACAGATGACTTCATAAATGGCATCATCGGTGTTGTTCCCAGGGTATTTGTTGAATGGTCGATAGAAAACACCATAGAGATAGAAGAAAAATCCTATACAAACCAAGTGGAAGAAGTATTCTATCGAACGTTACTAGATGGCGGAATCGAAGTGATATCAGTTTATGACTTTGTGGGTGATATCCGAGAAGCCAATGTGCTAGACTGCAACATCACCGTAATGAGGAACGAAAACTCAGACCAGATCACTGAAGAATACTACACAGAACTCCGACAAATGGTCGTTAAATGGAGTGATTTTTCCAATTGGGCTCAATCCTCATTAGGGTCCCCAGGAGATTTAGTACCATTTTTCAATTCTACAGCCACTTGGTCCTCTTCCGGAACTTACCTGTCAGGGATAGAAGGATTCAGCACTGAAAGCGCCCATGGAATCGGTACCTCTTGTGCTGAAACTTTTATCGAGGAATGGGATAGAGTAAACAACTAAGGAGAGCCAAGTTTGCATTTTAGAGATAAGTTGATTGTTGCCTGTATCACCGCCTCTGCGTTGGTCGGAATCGGGTACTGGATTCAACCTAACACAATGAACTGCCCCGCCACGATTCCCATAGAGGTGACTGGAGAGACCGAGGCCCGATGGGGGGATTTCGAGGACCCATATTTCTCCGCCACGATCACCGAGACCGATGAAGAATGTTCGGTCGACGAGGCGGCCCTCCCCTCTCTGGTCATGACTATCAACGTCACCGGAGCAGGACACATACTTGATTCTGCTCGTACCCAAGCAGCAGAGCGTTTGAGATTTGATATAATCATCAAAGCCTTGGACAAACAAGGAGCTACGTTGAACGAGCAATTTGTCACAAAAACCATAGATACTAAGGATATTTCTACCGATACCACCAGCATTGACTGGTCCCATACCATCAAACTTGAGGCAGAACAAATAGGGGTTTTCGATCGGATCAGCGTCCATTGGGCATACTAAAGCCACATAAACTTGAATACTTACATTCCATCAAAACATTCCAAGGAGATACGATGTACAAGCTAAAATTACACTCATTTATTTTTCTGATTCTCTGTATTCTCTCTACCAATTCTATTGAAGGACAAGAATCTTTTGAGCCAGTCGGAGAATACCAACTGACAACCTTTATTTCAGAACTCGGTATGAGCGTATCCGCCAATCTTGAAATTATCAGTAATGAAGGCCAGTACTCTGCTCGTCTGAGAAGTGATATTGATCCTGAAGGTTCCATAACGTCAGACGTGAAAATAGAAGGACGAGAGATAAAACTCGGTGTCAGAATGCCCGATGGAGATATATCAATCACCCTATCCATCGCGAGTGACGATAGTTTAACTGGCAGCTGGGGTACTGACGGAATGGGAGGGACTTTTACGGGAAGAAAAATCCGTTAAAATATGAATACACTCAAGCAAAATTGCTCAATAGAAATAGAACCCGCATCGTACTTAATCGACCCCTTAGATGTTAAGCTTCAAGCGAACACAGAATTTTTTCGATATGGGGGCTGTGGGAGAGTAGGCTTGATTTTGCCATCTTCTGACATTTTTTTTAGTTTCATTGCACCGTTGTACTTCGATTTTTGCACTGCAAAATCAAGGAGCAGGTGATCATGGCAGATAGGATGAAAGGAATTCTGGCCTACAGTGCCGTTGTCTTTATCTTTCTGTTGGGCTGGAAAACCCTGGACATAAGTGACCTCATGGGTAATGGGCCAGATCTCATACCCAGTCCAACTCTCAGTTTTGTAGCTCTAGCTTTGGTTACAGGATTGTTTTTCGATTTCCTCGTCCAATACACAAGCCTCACTGCAGTTAAAACGGCTATGACCATGGGGAGTGTCAGAATCCTTTTTTACGACATCTTTGGAATCATGAGCGGCAGTCAAGATGTTACGGGGGCCGTCGTCGATATTATTTTTACCCTCACCCTCTCTTATATGACAGGAAAGACCTACGAAAAAGTTGTTAAACAAACCCCAAGTTCCACCTTTACACCCTGAACCGCAGATTTGCTGAGAATTAGGGTGTTAGCATAGTATGAAGAATCACCCTGACCAATCTGGGTAACTCTTTTATTTCTCGAATGGAGGCTTTGTTGTGATGAGTTTCAAAAAGGTATTGGCTGGCATCGGCACTACTACTTTAATTATCCTAGTCGGTTGCCAGGCGCCAAGTGAAACTGGAGGACCAATCACAAAAGGAGGAGACGACAGAACTGGAGAATATGAAGCTATAGCCAACTGGTGGAAGCCAGCACCAGACCATGATGATGTTTGGACTTGGGGACAAGTATCTGGGGTAGCTGTAGACACTCCTGACAGGATCATTGTTGGGATTTGGGGCGACCGGAATTCTGACGGTGAAGAGAGAGATGGAGGCACTAATTACCTGGCGGTAGTGGATAGAGACGGCAATATCACCGAGCGATGGATGCAATGGGACTCGATTTTCAATAAACCTCACCAGATTTATATCAGTCCGTATGACCCCGATCGCCATGTATGGGTTGTAGAACGCGGTGGCGGAAGAGGAGTCAACATGCAGATCCTCAAATTCACTAATGATGGAAGTGAATTAGTGATGAGATTAGTGGACTACGACCATCCCACAACTAGAGCAGAAGCTCGAGCCAACCCCAATCCTGGACCTTACACGTATGGAGATCCTGCAGTCATGGCTTTCCTGCCAGATGGGAGCTTCTACGTCGGTGACGGTTATTGGAATTCACGAATTATAAAATACAATGCTGACGGCGAGTACCTGATGGAATGGGGAGAACTCGGCAGTGGGCCTGGGCAGTTTGATTTAGTTCACGGAGTTGCGGTAGACCGAGATCGAAAAGTCTATGTAGGTGATCGCACCAATAACCGCATCCAGGTTTTCACTGAAGACGGAGTGTACATTGAAGAATGGACTGATGTTTCTGACCCTGTGGGCGTATTTATTGATGAAAACGAAGCAGTCTGGGTGATTTCAGCGAGTTTGAATCGATTACTTAAGTACAATAAGAAAGGTGAACTCCAGTACTACCTTGGAGCTTACGGTGGAACCAGGGGAGGCTTTGTGGGAGGGCTATCCCGTCCACATCAGATCGATGTGGACCAAGAGGGAAATCTCTATATCGCTAGCTGGGATGGTGGATGGATGGACAAATATGTCCCTAAAACTGACAGCGATCCAAGCAAACTGATCGGACAACCACTAATTTTAGAGCCCTAGTATCCACTGTCAGGTATTTTCTGGGGAATATGGGAGGCATCTACGGTCCATCCTTCCGACTCGATGACCTTTTGTGTCATCGAGCGAATCCAATTAGAGATTTCGGAATGTGGCAAAAGTCCCAGTCCCTGAGAATTGAGAGAGTTCAGCCCAGCCTGTAGAGAACGAGGATTGGCCATCCCATAGGCTACAGTTATAGGAACATCTTCAGAGATAGGATCGACAGCTTGAGCCACTGCTTGGTTCCACTCGTCCTCGCCACCATGAGCCATCACCAGGACACCCACTTTAGCATTCACAGTTTCTTTGGATGGCATCATCCCAACAGTTGACTTGATACCCATACAGGCTGACTGACTAGCTAAAAGCAACAATATCCCTATACGCATATACTATTAACTCTCGGTTTTTATTTGAGAACGATTCTCACTTGAAGCAATAGTCTACCATCGATGAGAACGATTCTCAAGATATTATTCAGAATCCAAACTGACACTCACTGCTTAGAAGATGCTACTTTTAAATTACCTCCCTACCTTATAGGTTACTTGAGAGTGGTTTTCATTCTCAGAAATAAATACGCATTAAAGTCACGTACGATTCTTAACCAAGAGGACTTTATGGAAGCACTGGACCCAAAGCGAGATTCATTTCAACGGGAAGCAACTGAGCTTAGACTTGGCCAAGTGAAAATCCGTCAGGAAGTCGAGCTCGTCATGGTAGACCTTCCAGAAGATCAAGCTGAACCACTTTTTGAACGCGGCTTCCTTCCAGGATGTCGCATCTGTCCTGTCCGCACCTCTCCGGCCGGGGATCCAATCGTTGAAGTGGACGGTTCGCTGATGGCTCTTAGACGCGAGACCGCCAACTGTCTTTGTGTCCGCACCCTTAGTGACCTGTAACTTTGCCATAACGCTTCAACATCAAGTCTTGTAAATTGAACCCACTGGACGAAATAGAGCATTCGGAAAAGACTTCTGGGAATACTGATGAAATCCCGTTAGTCGCTCTGGCTGGCCCTCCCAATTCAGGGAAAACAACCCTCTTCAATAGGCTGACAGGACTACGCCAAAAAGTTGCCAACTATCCTGGAGTGACAGTAGAGAAGCACATCGGAGAAGTGAGATCGGGCGGACAAGTCTTGGCGGACTTAGTCGATCTCCCTGGCATACATGGTTTTTCGGCTCGCACGCTAGACGAAAAAATCACCAAAGAAGTACTCGAAGGCCAAGTAGACGGGGTAAAAAAACCAGATGCTGTCATAATGGTAACCGACTCAACCCGCTTAGAGAATCAGCTGATGCTAGTCGAGCAAGTACTCGAGCTTAATTTGCCTACGTTGCTGGTTTTGAACATGTCTGATGAGCTTAAAGATCGTGGCGGGAGCGTGAACGCAACTGCACTCGCTGAACGTTTGGGAGTACAGGTCGTATGGACTAATGGAAGGACAGGTGAAGGTACCGAAGAAATCACAGAGTACATATCACAACTTAAGCGTGGAAATTCGACTCAATCGAAAGTGAGTGACGTCCTAAAAGATTCGAGCCAATCTAGGACACTTCCTGTCTTGGAACGTTTTTCAAAAAGAAAAAAAGCAGTGAAAGAAGTCGTCTCTCAGGTAGATTTTGTGCCCCCCAAACCATCAGCTATCAGCGGACACCTGGACTCTCTAGTCCTGCATAAAATATGGGGTCCAATGATTTTCTTCGCCGTTGTAATCCTCGTGTTTCAATCTATTTTCACCTGGGCCGTTCCGCTCATGGATGGAATACAGTTTCTCATTGAAGTTTCGGGGTCTTGGATCTCTGGTGTCCTGGCAGATACCTGGTTCCGATCATTATTAATCGACGGCATCTGGGCCGGAGTTGGTTCTGTAGTGGTCTTTTTGCCCCAAATTCTCATTCTCTTTCTCTTTATCGGCATCTTGGAAGATTCGGGATATATGGCTCGTGCTGCAGTGATCGCTGACCGAGTCATGTACCGGATAGGGCTACAAGGAAGAGCTTTCCTTCCACTCTTATCTGGATATGCCTGTGCGGTTCCTGCAATCCTCTCAGCGAGAACCATTGAAGATGATCGTGACCGGTTGGCCACCATTTTTGTGACACCGTTTATGACCTGTTCAGCTAGGCTTCCGGTATACGTACTACTGATAGCAGCGTTTATACCTAACGAAGCCTTCTTGGGATCGTTTCTCAGTCAAAGAACGGTAGCACTCATCCTACTCTATGCCCTGGGTATTATCGCTGCCGTCATCACGGCCTTTATCCTAAAACGCACTCTTCTCAAAGCAGAATCTTCAACTTTCTTGATGGAACTACCACCTTACCGTCTTCCATCCCTACAGACCCTGGGGCTGAGACTGCTCGACAGGGGCCGGATCTTCCTAACAAGAGTAGGAAAGATCATCTTCACTGTGACCATCATTCTTTGGTTCCTGACTCAATTTCCAAGAACGGAGTTTGGTGCACCACAGGATATAGAACAGAGTGCTCTAGGTCAGATCGGTCATGTAATTGAGCCCGTAATTGCACCTCTTGGTTTCGATTGGCGAATCGGCATTGGGCTAGTGACATCGCTGGCCGCTCGGGAAGTGATCGTGGGAACACTCGGCACCATCTACGGCATCGAAACTGCAGATGAAGAATCCCTGGACCTTCAGAGTGCCTTACAGGAGAGCCTCTCTTTCCCTGCGGCTATGGGCCTTCTCGTTTTTTTTGCTTTTGCGCTTCAATGTATGTCAACAGTCGCCACCGTAAAACGAGAAACTGGTGGATGGAAATGGGCCTCATTTCAATTTCTCTATATGCTGGCCTTAGGTTATTTTGGAGCTTTTTTAGCTTTTAGATTATTCTGAATCAAAAATTATCATCACTATACCAAAGAGATTTTTTTCAACAATAAGGTTGTCGCTGATTGTCTGGACGAATTAGAGCTGCATTACTTCAAAAATCATACCACGTTCCTTTTTCATGATCGATTTACGGACACTCTGCGTAGTTTCAGAAGAAAAGCTGGACCTGATTTTGGATCTATTATAAGCCTCTAAAAAGTTACCCAAAATCCAATCCTCAGAAAAAGACCGTCACGCAGTAAATCACAATCAGGATTCCAGTAGTCAAAAATAGTAACTTAACAATGCTGTTGTTTTCTTTTGCTATTTTGGAACCAAAGCGGGGAGCATAGTGCTTGCTGGTATGGAAATGAGCATCCCACTCCTCAAGGCCCTTAATGCCCTCCTGCAACTCCTCCTCAGGCATTCCCTCCAAGGTGTCTGCAGCCGACCGCATGTACCCCCCGTCTGTTTGATTGGAATTCTTCATGAATCAACACCAAAATCTGGGCATGGATCGTATTCGTTCTTATTACCGTAGTCGAACCATATCCCACACCTTTCACCTCGATCATAAGAGCCGCTTCTGAGTATTTCGTCGTTCAGCCAATAGCTCTCGAAGAAGCCGTGCATTTCATCATTCACGAAGCTGGCCATCAACGTCTTCTCTCCATTCTTCCTAAACTCAGAAAGAGTACCTTCCCACTTGCCTGCTTGATAGTTCACCGAACGAAATAGAGTTCCGTCACCGTAATAACTCATCACCATACCACTCTTTAAACCCTGGTCAAATCTCCCCATTTCCATCATGCCTTCCTCGATGACGATCGCTCCACGATCCGTCCTCAAAGGACCAGCAATATAGTACAGCTCTGCATCATAATTTGTATAGGGTCCGTGAAATAAACCATCCACAAGATTCAGATCCATAACTAGCGTATGATCTTCTGGGGCCATCTTAACGGCCGAACCTGTATACGATTTACCTGTTCTTGGGTGCAGGTACCGACCTTCCTCTAGAAGAAGATCCTCCAAATAGACCGGGCCGGTACAACCTCCAACCAGAATCACGGTCAGGAGTATGATATTCTTGTTAATGCGTAACTTTTCCATCCATGAGTCTCCCCCATTTTTCTACAGTACACAAGCCTCTGCATGCTTACTCGAATAGCGTACTAAGAGTCACAGGACCACGAGAAAGTCACCTGCTTTAAACGAATCCCACACTTCGGGCTATCTTTTTTTGAAGGCATTAACTGATTTTAAAATACAAAAACATGAACATACCTAGTAATTTCTTTAATTTTGAAGAGTTTACATGATGATTCATCGAATAATTTACAAGAAGGAACGCCCGCACGGCCCCGAGGTATTCGGTGAGTAAACGCATAGGCTTTGACCGTTCGATTGTAGAAGGGCCACTCCGCAGCGCCGTCTGGAAACTCGCGTGGCCGACCATGTTGCAGAACATGATCGGTGGATTCCAGGGTGTCATCGACCATGTTATGGTCGGCAAATACGTTGGCTACGTCGGAAATGCCGCTATTGGAGTCTCTTGGCAAATCTTTCTGGTGATCATTGTCTTTATTAGTTCCCTCTTCACTGGCATGGGTGTGCTGGTAGCACGATTCGCAGGTGCAAACGACCACGACAAAGTCAACAGAACGGTATATCAGGCCTTTCTGACTTGTTTAATGATCGTTTTATTTATCATGGCCCCTCTTGGTTATCTAGCATCTCCGACTCTATTGAATTGGGTCAACACTACCCCCGAGGTGCAGGCGGAGGCGCTACCTTACCTACGCACCATGTTCATTTTTTCCATTGGTCTACTCATGTTTTTTATGCTGGGCGGAGCTCTTCGTTCAGCTGGAGATGCCCGTACGCCTCTGAAGCTGGGGATTGCCCTTACTGTCCTCAACATCACCCTGAGTGTCATCCTAATAAGAGGCCTAGGTCCTATACCTGCCTTCGGGACTGTTGGGGCAGCTATCGGGACCGTGGTCTCTGCTGCCATCGTCAGTGTCTACGCCTTCACCAAACTTTTCGATGGTAGCTGGGTGGTCCAATTTCAACGTGGCATGAATAGACGCCCGGATTACACTATCATCAGACAGCTTTTTAAATTTGGCCTCCCGACTGGCTTACAAGGTGTAGCCATGAATCTCGGAGGTGTTTTCCTTCTAGGATTCGTTGGATCGCTTGCTATGAGTGCACAGGCACAAGCAGCATATACAGTTGGTTATAACCAAATATTTTCCTTCATCACTTGGACTTCTATCGGGATCATGGGTGCGACGGCCGCAGTCTCGGGTCAGAACCTGGGGGCTGGAAATCCGGAACGTACTGCCCAGGCTGTCAATGTGGCTGCTGGTTTCGGGCTACTGTTGGCCGTAGTAATCGGTTCTCTGTTTCTACTGATCCCCAACTTACTGCTAGGAGTATTTTCTATCGAAGAGCCTGGCGTATTGGAACTCGGTGTAGAATTACTGCGGTACCTAGCTGTGTCTGGATTATTTATTACGGTCGCACTGGCTTTCACAGGTGGCCTACAGGGCACTGGTGACACTAAAAGTCCCTTATATATTTCCATTGTTTCCCAAGTTGTCCTGCCACTAGGGCTGTGTTTTACATTGCAAACATTTGGCACACTGGAAGCTAAAGGCATATGGCTAGCCATAGTGCTTGGGCATCTCTCTAGAGCGATACTCAGTGTGATAGTATTCAAGAGAGAAAAATGGAGAGATATCAAAGTAGACCTCGGATACACTTCCACTAGTCCATCCTGAATTATGAGGGAAAGAAATAACCGTACTAATCGGTGACACCTGATTAGTACGGTTATTTCTTTCCCTCAACTCTCACCCAACTTCTCAGTATTTTCCTAGCTTCCAGGTATCATGAGGTGAGCAGCACTTGTCCCAGCTGCCATTATGAAACTTCCACCTTCTCTACCATTCTCAGGGAAACCTGTGGAAGCCCCTGTAGCGTGAGGCATCGCTATAGTCGTGTGTACACGGGCACTAGCCTGATCCTCACCGCGCATTGCAATCCACAGCGAACCAAAAACAGCCTCCACTCGGGTACCATCTGCTTCGGCCGAAGCAATTGCTTCGTTTTCCTCTTCTCTATTAGAGGTCTCTACCCGGAAACGCCGATTTTGTGCAACTCTGTCTAGATTACCAAGGTTGGTGCACTGTACATCGAAAGCTCCACGTCGATCCTCGCTAGACCTATCATAGCAAACCAACTGGTTACTGCCTTCCTGCAGCACTTCGTATGTATAATCGTCGTTCCATGAAACAACTGTAGCTCCTTCCTGGCTCCTAGCCGGGGCAGCAGCTAGAGCCATAGAGATAGTTGAAGCTTGAGCGGAAATTCCTACCGAAGGCCAAAACACCATTGGCACTAAGACTGCAGATAATAATAGTATCTTCTTCATATCGTTCTCCATGATAAAGTTGGATCAATTTATATATTCAGCAATAATAAAGATACCAACAGCACTGGACCCCTAGAGATTTACCTATTTCTGTGCTGAAAGGTCTGACTTCCAGTACAGACCTCCGAAGTAACCATGACAGAGACCTTGCGTAGTCACCATTTTCAGGTAGTATGTGCTCATTACTAACATAATAGGGTGGGTCCTACGGAAACTGGTGAAAATCTAGTACGGCCCCGCCACTGTGAGAGGTCCACCATTAAGTGAGTGGAACGACTGTTGTGAACGACCACTGAGGACAACTCCTTGGGAAGGTCAACCGTCGACCTCAAGTCAGGAGACGCAGCCCACCCTACGTACGCTTGACCCTCCGCGGGGAGGAGACGGAGTCCGATTTAATTTTCGGAAGTTCCGTTCTTTCTCTTGCGAACAACGACGGATTGAAATGGTTACAACTAAAATGTTTCCCCTGTTGAAATGCAGAAGCGGAACCATCGCCACCTTCATGTTAGTGCTGACACTAACGGTTTCATTTGGCTTATTTCCATCTACAAGTGAAGCCTCTGCTCAAGAGACAGTTTTTCCTATAGAAGGGCTAGTCGTAACTGCGAGTCCTCTGCCTCGCGAAACAACCGCTATCGCCAATCACCTGACAATCCTGGAAGGATCTGATATTCAAGCCCGCGGCAAGAGGACACTTGCTGAAGCCCTGAGAGAATTAGCTGGTGTTACCGTCGTGCGAGGAGGGTCATTCGGAGCTGTTACTTCTGTCTTTCTTAGGGGAGGCGAAAGTGACTATGCTCTGGTACTAGTTGACGGAATTCAAGTCAATGAAGCTGGAGGTCATTTCGATTTTTCCTCACTGACTACCGACAATATCGAACGGATAGAAATCTTGCGGGGACCAGCTAGTGCACTATACGGTTCTGATGCAGTCGCGGGTGTGATCCACGTCATAACTAAACTAGGACGTGGAACGCCCTCAGCCACCTTGTCTTATGATACAGGAACTTTTGGAAAGCAGGATTTGATTGGCCAATTTAGTGCGGGCACTGAACGAGCAGCCTACTCTATGTCGATCGCCAACTATAAAATTGCTGGTATCCTTCCCTTCAATAATCAAAGCTCAAATAGATCTTTGTCTGGCAATGCCCGACTACGACCAGACAATGTGACAGACCTAGCCATGGGCTTTCGACTTACAAGCCGACAATATCATTTTCCGACCGATGGGTCAGGAGCCATTGTTGATCATAATGCATTCACTTTCAGTGATAACATTAACGCACATGCCAATTTGACCCGGACAATAACTCCGAACCTTTCTCTCCAAACACTAATAGGACTAAACCAAACAGATGGAGGGACAGATGACGCACAAGATAATGGGGTTGATACAATCGGATTTTACGGGTACACAAGTTCTGATCAATTTCGTCGTGCCAGTGGTGAGATCAAAGCTCACGTGAATATCCGATCCGCAACCGCTTCAGTCGGATTTGAGTATGAACACGAATCACAACGTTCCTTCACGGAATCAATGAGTGAATACGGAACCAATTACGGTAAAAGCAAAAACCACAGAGAAAACCGAGCATATTTTGTCGCACTCACAAATTCACATAGCCACCTTTCTTATAATCTCGGTGGGCGCCTCGAAGACAACGAACGATTTGGGAATAATCAATCTTGGCAAGCAGGTGCAAGCTGGGGCCCTCTCGGTACTACCAAAACGCTACTCAAAGCAGCGGCCGGAACTGCTATAAAGGAGCCCACCTTCTATGAGAATTTTGCCACTGGCTTTGCAAAAGGGAATCCAGACCTTAAGCCCGAAAAGGCAACGTCTTGGGAATTGGGGTTAGGACAGAATTTCTCCAAAAACAGTCTCCGGTTCTCCGCCACATACTTCAATCAACGATTCAAAGATGTCATTCAGTACATCTCCAGCCGGCCGAATCCTTCAGATCCGAGTTTTTTAAACGTCGCCAAGGCAGAATCTAGGGGTTTCGAATTGGACGCTAAAATGGATATCCAACCCTTCAGTGTTGGAGTTTCATGGACCTCGATGAAGACAGAAGTCACTGATTCAGGTTTCGAAAAAGATGAAGGAGCAACATTCGTGGAAGGTCAGTCACTATTAAGAAGACCTGATCAGAAATTTTCATCTTGGATTAGCCTGACCAAAAAGCATACCGATATCTCCGTTCATTTTTCGCATATCGGAGCACGTGCCGATCGAGATTTCTCCACTTATCCAGCCACGCGCATCATACTGCCTGCGTACAACTTACTTTCAATTGAAAATACCTGGAGAATAATGGTGAATAGTAACGATCATCCGACTCTGACATTACGTATAAAAGGAGAAAATATGTTGGCGGAGCACTATCAAGAAGTCTTTGGATTCCAGACTCCTGGAAGGAGTCTGACAATTGGAGCCACAGCGCATATCAACTGACATAGGATCACACTGAGGACAGGAAAACGTCACCCCCATAAAACTAACGCTTATTAAAAACCGAAGCTGGTCCTCCATAAGTGCCATCAGGAAGAACGGTAGGTTGGCTGTACTGAGAGTTCGTCATGAGTTGAAATACATTTACATCTTTAGTCTCTACCAATTCTCGAGTGCACAGAGGCCATTCATGAGATATCCGCTCGCAACGCTGTGCACCTTGATTCGCTCCTAACATCGAAGTTAGCGCCCAAAAATAATATTCGGTGATCATGCAGGAATAATCACAACTTTGATCTTGGTAGGTATACCAAGCTCCAGACGGATACTGGCCTCCGGGTGGCTGTGCACATTGTCCACTTGAATCCCTACAGGAATCAGGGCTACTTTGTTCAAAATGACCACCTCGAGCTAAGTCCATAGCGAGAGCAATCTTCGATCCAGCCTCTTCCTTAAGGTCTGAATAAACTCTGCTGTATCCTTGCTGAGTCACTAGATGTAGGATTTCTTCTATCGTCGGGTCGAAGGAAGCCGATGGAGGGTTTATCTCCGTGGACCACAACACCCCCCCACTTCTCATTAATTCCTGTGCTGCATCAGTATCAAGATCACCAATGGCTTGTAAAACGGGATCCACGTCCTGCTCGTTCTTTACGATACCATTCCAAGCTTTAACAGATTTTAGTTTATTAACGACTTCAGGGTTATTAGGAGTCCCGTCTTGGTCGGAATCCAGCCACTGTGCCAAGACATGAGCAAGATGTAAATGCTTCTCAACCGGCGTGTCGAGGCTAGAAACCGTGTGAACTCCAAAGACACTAATATACTTATGAAAAAATGGTCGAAGTACAGCCAATTCTTCTGGGATCTCAAGAAATCCATCAGGGATTGGAGTAGTCAGGTGTTCTTCGGGGATTGTCAGTGAAGACTCCTCGCTACAACCGATTAATGATACAAGCACTAAAAAAATGGAGGTTCGTATGACCGAGTTCGCTTTGTTAGAAAAAGCTACATCCTGAGCAACGCTTTTCATGATTGGAATGACGCTCCTACATTTAGTTTGTAAGATGTTACTCACCTGAAACATCTTATCAATTAGTCATGCAACAAGTATCACCCAAAGGTTAATCAACAATGGCAAAATTAAAAAGAATTCGTGTTTTTTTCTGTGCAAAACTTCAGGCAACCCTCATGGCTATGTTAGGACTCATAGCTGGGATCATATACTCGCTAGGAGGACTTATTGGGGAATTAACTGAGGGAATTCCCCTGAACTTGGGAACGATACTCGCTTTTGCAGCCCTTCTCGGTATGCCTGCCCTATTTGCTATAGTGGGATTCGCCACCGGAGGCATCTCAGCACTGCTTTATAACCGAGCCACTCTATGGATGGAGGGGATAGAAATAGATCCAGATTATGACCTTATCTTACAAATCGAAGAAAATAATCAAGGATAGGTTAAGCTTCCAAACAACTACCTGATCCTTACAAAGACCATCTGAATTATTAGTTAGACTTACTGGAAAAACCCCTACAGCCAATCATCCATAGGAGCTGTAAGTTCACCGCCTGCATCTCCAGTATTGATCACACCCCTAGGTTCAATCAACAAAACCTTACACTCTTCCTCTGAAAATGGGCGATGCCTCTCCCCTCTTTTTACAACCATCATCTCACCACTTTGCAACGTCACTGTTCTATCCTCAAATTCAATCTGCATGACCCCCTCAATGACTACGAACACCTCATCCGTATCGTCATGTGAGTGCCAAACAAAATCTCCTTTTATTTTTACAACCTTTATTTGGTAGTCATTCATCTCTGCAATGACCTTGGGTGACCAACAATCTTCGAGTAAGTCAAACTTAGATTGAAAATTGATAGATTTTTCCATTTTCCTTTCCCGATTGTCCCTAAAAAATATTTACCATGTCGACAAAATGATTCCGAGCATCACGGTAGCGTACACTATTACGAGGACTGCTCCCACTACAAAAACTTTGAAGGACGCACTTCCTTTATTCATCATGCCTCTCTAGAGTGACTGTTATCCTGTCTTGTACAATGTTTGTGATCGTGAGACACATCTGTCTCATGCCTCTCTTTTCGCTCAAGCATCTCTCTCAGAATCAAACATTGCACTACTACGAGAACTAAAAGCAAGGCGTTTCTTGTCAGGTCTAGCGCTAGAAATTCCATTCTATTCCTCCGTTGCTGTCTAATGCTTATCTAGGGCAGGATAAATATCCAAACAGGTTAACTCTAACAGGGACGAGATATCAACCTCGCCCTTGTTTCGCCTTGACCTCTCATTTTAATTTAGTCATTAAGTCCTTGCTGCAATCCATAGTGCTTATGCTCACCATACACAAACGTCCTGAAAACATCCGACCAAAAGGCTAAGCACAACTTGACCAATAAAATCCTAACCTTCCTGCCTGTCTTGGCGGTTATCCTGCTTGGATACCAACCTCTTTTAGCACAAGTTTCTTCAGATCCCCCAATAAAGCCGACTTCCCCCTTAACCATTCCTAGCAGTGGAGCCGATCATGCAGAGTATACACTGCCAGGCCAAGGCTCACTGAAAAAATCAAGACCATCCCTGGCCTCGCAGACAACCAAAAAAGAACAAATGGTTTTAAGAGCCTACAGAATCAGTCAGCCACTCAACATAGATGGAGTTATCGATGAGGCCTTTTATGAGCAAATTGATCCCATCTCCGATTTCACACAAACTCTACCAGAGGAAAACGGAAGACCCAGTGAGCTAACAGAACTGTGGATCGGATTCGATGATCAAAATGTTTATGTCTCTGCTAAAATATGGGACTCCGCAGGACCAGATGGTTGGATAGCAAATGAAATGCGAAGGGATGAAGGTGAACTGAGAAACAACGACCATTTTGGTATTTGGTTTGACACCTTTTATGATCGTCGGAATGGGGTAGGAGTGTACGTAAATCCTCTGGGCGGAATCGCAGACTATCAAATCACTAATGAAACCAACGTCAATAAGAATTGGAACCCAATCCACGACACCCGTACTGCCCTCTTCGACGGCGGATGGTCCCTTGAAATTGCTATCCCTTTCAGGTCGCTACGATATAGGCCAGGCAAAGATCAAACCTGGGGAGTTCAAACGCGACGGTCAATCATGCGTAATAACGAATGGATTTTCCTCAGTCCTGTCCCACGTGCTGTAGCAAGAGGTGGAGCTGCGGGAAGTAATCGTGTGTCTCTGTATGCAACGCTAGAGGGAATCGAAGCTCCACCTGCTGGAAACAACTTAGAAGTGAAACCCTATGCAATTTCTGGAATCAGAACAGACTTGGCAGCTGATCCAACTATATCCAATGACAGGTACGCTGACGCAGGGCTAGATATCAAGTATAGCATTACGGAAAACCTTACTGCTGATTTCACATATAACACTGACTTTGCACAGGTTGAGATTGATGAACAACAAGTAAACTTGACCCGATTTTCTCTCAGATTGCCTGAGAAAAGAGAATTTTTCGTAGAAAATTCTGGCCTTTTCAATTTTGGCCCTAGAGGCATGAGTAGTGGAGCTCGAGGTCAGGGTCGGGGTCAGGGGGCCGTTCCCACTCTCTTCTATAGTCGAAATATCGGTTTGAAGAACGGAACACCGATCCCGATTTTAGGCGGTGGACGTGTCACCGGAAAAATCGCTTCCTTCGACGTCGGATTAGTAACTATTCAGACTGACGACCATGAATCTGTTGATGCCATATCCACAAATTTTTCCGTACTGCGTTTAAGGAGGGATATCTTCAGTCGAAGTAACATCGGGATGCTTTTTGAAAACCGTTCCCGTTCCCTTTCTTCCTTAGGTTCCAATCAAGGATGGGGGATAGATGGTTCGTTCGGATTCTCGGACAACTTAAGCCTGACAACATACTACGCTAAAACAGCTACCGAGGGCTTGAACGGTATGGACGGCAGCTATAACGGAAAAATCGACTACGCTGGTGACAAATGGGGAGGAAGCCTAGACCATTTGGTGGTAGGTTCTGACTTCAATCCAGAAATGGGGTTTGTTCGAAGAAAAGACTTCAGGCAAACAGCCGCCATGGGGCGTTTCAGTCCTCGCCCGACCTCGATTTCATGGATCCGTCAGGTCAGCCTTCAATTTGACTTGGGACACCTCGAAAACGAACGGACTGGAATACTAGAAAATCAAAATCGTGCTGGCGAATTCAAAGTCGAACTGGAAAATAGTGATCAATTCAAAATCACTTACATCGATACTTACGAAAATCTATTAGAAGACGCTCATATTTCAGGCGCCACCATTACCAAAGGGGACTACTCTTTTCCTGATGTTAAAATGGATTATACCTTTGGTCCGCAGCGTCCGTATTCAGGAAATTTATCCGTCCGAAGAGGCGAATATTACGGAGGTACTGTCACTTCTCTGGGGATGAGTCGTGCCCGTATGGAAATCACTCCTCAATTCTCCTTTCAACCTAGTATTTCTTTTAATTGGCTCTCTCTTCCACAGGGACAGTTCGATCAACATGTCGCAATCACTAGGTTGAACTATACCCTCACTCCTAGGGCATACGTAAGCACCTTGGTCCAATATAATTCGCGAAGCAATACCTTGAGTGGAAATTTCAGATTGCGTTGGGAGTGGGCGCCTGGCAGCGAAGTATTTATCGTTTATACCGAAGACCGCGGAACCGACATTTTCGACCGATGGTCCCAAATGGAAAACCGTGGTCTAATCATCAAGGTGAATCGTCTCTTCCAGGTTTAGGGGAGCATCTCTTTGCAGTTACAAATTAGGCTCAGCATGATTGAAATCCTGCCTTAAATCACTATTCCCTACCAAGAGAAATAAAAAGAAAAGCGGGGAGAAACGAAATGAAGCCATTCGTCCAGCTAAGGTACCCAAGGGTACTTAGAACAAGCGATCCCAGTAGCAACGCGTACCCCACTTTATTCATACAGCCATTCCCAATGGACCTGATCGTCAAAGATGAATAGCTAATCGTTTGTACAAAACCTATTATAGCTAATAATGACATAAATTCTACGACTTATGGGACAGGATCGCATGCAAACAATCGAGCGCAGACTACATACCCTGATAATCCCGATCGTTGTCCTTATTACCTTATCCACTGCAGTCTGCTCAGACTCAGAGCAAACTCTCGATTCTTCTATCATGGATAGAATGGAAGCACTGAAAATCCCTGGCCTAGCGGCAGTAGCGATTGACTCTGGGCGTGTCGTGTGGATGGGCACATATGGATGGGCCAATATCGAAAACCAAGATGTGGTAACTCCCCACACTCCTTTTATGATCGCTTCTGTCAGTAAAACCATTACTGCTATCATACTCATGACACTTTACGCAGTTGGACATTTCGAATTGGATGACGACATTAACGAGTATCTACCGTTTTCGATCCGGAACCCCAACTTCCCTTTGATTCCAATCTCCTTCAGAAACTTACTGAGACACCGATCGGGTATAGCGGACGACTACGAAGGGTTCTACAAGCAGTATTGGAATGTGGCCGAAGGAGACCCCACTATATCCTTAGATGAGTATCTTGAATCATATTTAGATCCCGAGGGTGCCGATTATTCCTCCAGTGACAATTTCCTCGACTACGAACCTGGCGATCACTATAGCTATTGCAATACTTGTTACGCACTCCTCGGATTTTTGGCGCAACAGATATCGGGGTCTCCATTCGAACAACTCTCGCAAGAGGTTTTATTCCAACCCCTTCAGCTTGAAGAAACTGGATGGTTCCTTCGAGATCTTGGCGTTAAAGAGCCTGCTATGCCTTATGGATTGGACGATTCCGATAAATTCGTGCCCTATGGACACAATGGATATCCAGATTGGCCAGCGGGCCAGCTCCGAACCAGTATCACTGATCTGTCCCGAATTTTATCAACTTATCTCAGTGAAGGTGAAATCGGTGGCGACAATGTCATCAACCCTAGCGTGATCGAAATCCTGTCTCCAATGATTCCAGATCAAGGATTCCACACCTGGAGACTCCAGGGAGACGGCAATGGTGACCTTCTCTATAGCCATACTGGCAGTGACATTGGAATTAGGACCATTATGATGCTCAACCGGATCAACTCCAAGGGAGTCATCGTACTTACAAATGGAGAAGCAGAAGTCCAGTCTATCGCAAACGAAATTTATAAATCTATCGATTCACCCCTAATCAAGAACAATGACTAAATACGTTACTAGGGCCTATAAACTTCCAATTTATGCCGTCCCATTTAGCAGTAGGAGATGATTTTTATGTCCTACCAAAAACACCCTAACCCCAGGGAGAATTCCGATGGCTGATCAATCGAAAAACAAGCCAGTTGAACTAAGCCGCAGGCAACTACTTATAGGTGCTAGCACTGCTGGTATATTCTTGAAAACTACTGGAATTCAAGGGGAATCAGTGCCATCCAAAACTCCCGATGGACAGAGTGCTACAGTAGTATTCACTCATACCACTGTAGTAAATTCTGACCACGTACAAAATAACGTAGCTCTCGCCGTAGAAGACTCTAAAATCGTCTCCATAGGACCCACAGAGCAGGTCCTTGCAATGTATCCGAGAGCTGAAATCTATGACGGTACAGGGAAAGCTATTTTACCTGGACTAATCAACTGTCACGCGCATATGGGAGCAGTAATAGCTCGAGGTTTCAACGAGGATTTCGGATTCCCGAACACTGCAAACTTAGCCATCTCTCCCAACAGCCTTCTCGAGGGAGAAGAGGATATACTGATGGTAAAAGTTGCCGCGCTGGAGGCAATAAAAACTGGTACTACAACCATTGTAGAAAATACTGGGAACATTCACCGAGACGCGGCGGCTTTAGCTGCGACTGGATTGCGGTGTGTATTCGCTGAATCGGTGCGTGACGCAGAGAATGTTCGAGGCCCGATGACCCCAGAAGCATTTTCCCAGAGCGAACCCCCCAAATTCTCTTCCAGATTAAGGGATGAAGGGATGCAACGCATCCATGATCTGTTCAGCACTTGGCATGGTGCTGAACAGGGTCGAATCAGCGTATTCCCCGCTGCTGGACTTACTGAAACTTCATCTCCTGAGCTTCTCCAGGCTATTCGAACTTTCGCTGAGGAGCACGACGTCGGGTACACCATCCACCTGAACCAAAGTCGAGCCGAATTCGAATTTATGATGAAATACCACGGAGTTCGACCAACACACTACCTGGATCAGCATGATTTCTTGGGTCCCCGTTTATTCGCTGCACATGCCAGATATGTCAACGAATCGGAAGTTGCTTTACTCGGAAAATCCAACACAATTATTTCCCATCAAGCCGGAATGGCCGCCAATCGTGGGGTGAGTCCACCGATCCCTGCACTTAGGGCTGCCGGATGTCCCATAGCTCTAGGCACAGACAACAACACCAATGACGTATTTGAAGTCATGCGAATCGCCCTACTCACCGAGCGAATCAGACGAAATCGTGATGGCGATGAAGTCCCTGGGCTCCAACCCCAACCCGAAGACATACTCGCCGACACTACCCAAGGTGGCGCCCGAGCTGTTCAACAATCGGACCAGTTAGGCACACTCGAAGTCGGGAAAAAAGCGGATCTGCTGATCATAGACACCCAAAAGCCCCACCTCGTCCCTGCGGGCCGTATCCTGTCCGCTGTAATTCACAGCGGCCATCCGGAAGACATCGAGTCTGTGATGATCGATGGAAAATTCGTGATGCGTGACCGAGAAGTCCTCACAATGAACGAGGATAAGATTATTGAAGAGGCGAATGCTGTTAGTCGTAGGGTGTGGAATAAAGTCCTGGAGGCCGGTCCTGTTACCGTCCCTAGACTACCGATGTACTCCAATTAACTTTGGCTTACGAAAAATTTCTCTAATCGATAAATGAGGAAGTTTCAATGATAAAAATAGCTATATCTGTCTCTATAATTCTCCTGTCTATAAGTGACGACCTGTCGGCACAAAAGCTTCTAACAGAAGGTATGTTGATAGAAGAAACTCTAGGCGCGACAGACACAGTCGTTTATCAATTTGATGTCGGTCCAGATCATTTCGTCCTCGGTGAATTGAACCAAATAAGTGTAAATGCTAGTATGCGCCTCTTGGACCCTAACGGCCAGTTGCTCGGAACAAGAGAAAATCCTGCTCGTGGACCTATGATTCTATCCTTTGAAAACATGTATGAAGGCCGACACACGTTAGAGGTTTTTTCCCAGACAGGCGAAACAGGTAGCTTCGAGCTATCACTCAATTCGGTACAACCCTTAGCTGCTGACCCTTCCGCTTTGGTCAATCAACTGATGGCACCCTATGACAGGACGGATTCACCAGGTGCCGTCGTCTCTGTCTGGCAAAATGGAGCCGTTCTATTCTCCAAAGCATACGGAATGGCCAACCTCACGTATGGAATTCCATTTGAACTAGATACCCCGACAAACATCGGATCGACATCAAAACAGTTTACCGCATTCGCCATCATGCTTCTGAATGACAGAGGTCAACTCTCCCTGGACGACGACATAAGAAAGCACTTGCCCGAACTCCCGGAATTCGAATACCTCATCACGGTCCGAAATCTCATCAATCACACATCAGGACTGCGGGAGTTCTTGAACCTATTTACTATGGCCGGGAGACAACTCGACAATGGAGATCACATCGATCGAAAAGAATTGATCACGATCGTGCAACGCCAGCCGGCCTTGCAGAACCCGCCAAACACAGAGTGGAATTACAACAATACCGCCTTTGGCTTAGCAGCTACGATAGTCGAAAGAATTTCGGAAATGCCTTTTCACAAATTTATGCAAGACAATGTTTTCGATCCGCTGGAAATGACACGCAGTCAAGTCAGGCCATCCCCTGAACACATTGTACCAAACCGTTCGGCAGGCTATTTACTGGGCGCTGATGGATTTGAAGAAAAAAAAGACTTAGGAGGTGCAGTCGGGGCAGGTAGCATCTACGCATCGGTAGGCGACCTGCAGCGCTGGTCAGAGAATTATAGAAATCCCGTTGTCGGTAATGCTAAAATATTCGAAGAGATGATGACTTCCTTCGTGTTAGACGACGGTGAGAAGACAGATTACGGCTACGGACTCGTGATCAAAGAACAAAGAGGTCTGAAGATGATTTCACACAGCGGCGCCGATGTAGCACATCGATCCCAGCTAGTGCTCTATCCAGAGATCAATGCCGGGCTCACTGTACAGAGCAACCACGCCAACTTTGACAGCTTGATCGCATACCGACTGGGCGTTGCTTTTTTCGGTGAACATATGGACCCAGAGAACTCCGAAGAATCGGACTTTGACCCCGACAGCTACGATCTGGAAAATTTCGATGAACTGGCTGGAATATATGCGTTCGATGCGGCCCCTTCATTTGTTCTGGACTTTACAAGAAGTGGTGACAGCCTATTTACCCAAGCAACTGACCAGATCAAGCAGAAAATTATCCCCACATCAGACCTCACCTTCCGTCTCACCAGAGGAGAAGCATCTGTAGAATTCCATCGAAATGAAGACGGAACCGTAGACAGTGTAACCCTTGATCAACTGGGTTTACTGCAGCGAGCAACACGCATCCCCGCAGTCGATGAACCAGAGGGTATCGATCCTGACGATTTTCAGGGAACTTATTTCAGTGAGGAAATAGAGACTTTTTATCGAGTCCGTGTCGAAGACGGTAGTCTGATTCTGAATCAGCTAAGATTGGGAGATATGGAACTCAGACTTACAATCAAAGACACCTATTTTGAAGTCAGTGGGCTGACCGTATCTTTCGAACGCGATCGAAATGACCAGGTGGTGGCGCTTTATCTGGCTAACGGAAGAACCCGAAACGTCAGATTTGAAAAGGTACGATGAGTATGAAAAATAATTTGAATGGCCTACTCACTCTTCTGGTCTTAACTGCCATAGGCTTTCAGGGATGTACGGACACAACCACCGAAGAGGAAACTATGACGACGATCGACGTAGGAGCCTATGGAGCTGTCCAGGGATGGCTTAAGCCTTTCCAAGAAGAAGGATTCGCTTGGGGAGGGAACTCTGGGGTTTACGCCGAGAGCACTGACCGCATCTTCATCATACAGAGGGGTGAGACCAGACTACCTACGCCCATACCAGAAGGATTCGAGGGATGGGCTGGTTCCATCGGAATCAACGCCTTGTTCTCTGCCGACCTGCGTACCTGGCAGAACGTGATCTTCACAGTGAACAGGAATGGAGAAGTCACAGACGTCTGGGATCAATGGGACCACTTGTTCGCTGATTTAGATGGTCCTGGACCCCACCGAATCCGGATCAGCCCCTATGACCCCGATCGTCATGTGTGGGTTGTCGATGAAACTGGACACCGCATTTTTGTCTTTTCCAATGACGGCAAAGAGCTCGTTAGGACTTACGGCGAGAGAGACGTCTCGGCAAATGATCAGACGCACTTAGGCAAGCCCCAAGACGTAGCCTTTTTACCCGACGGCAGGACTCTTATAGGAGATGGTCTCGAGAATAAAAGAGTCATCATCCTCGATGAAGATGGAAACTATCAATCCGAGTTCGGCGAAGCTGGAACTGGGTTAGGGCAATTCGCAGAAGTTCACGGCCTGGCCTTAGGTCCAAACGGATTGCTTTTTGTGGCTGATCGCCAGAGAGGAGTCCACGTATTTCGGCAATCTTATGATCCAGCCAGAGACTACCATCCCGAATTTGAGCCAGTTACACTGTGGGAAGGTTTTGCCCTCGCCCTCGACCTTCATGTAACCGAAGAAGCGCTGTGGGTATCCGAAGTTAATCCTGGTGAACGTTTGCCCCGATTGATCAAACTCGATTTCGAGGGAAACCGCCTATATGAATGGGACCTCCCGACAGAGGGACCTTCCAGGTTTATTGAGTCACACTCTTTCGCTGTAGACTCAGAGGGAAACCTGTATCTCTCGGACAACCAAAATGCTCGAACGCACAAGTTCATACCTAGAGAAACTGCAGATCCCAATCAGCAACTAAAACCTGGGTTTGTTCCGTAAAAGGTAGCTTTTTAATCCTGCTCAAAACTTTGCGGGCGTTCGCCTTGGTAGGTGTGGTGTAGAGGCTATCAACCATGTCCTGCATCCGAACCACCACCCAGTAAGCTCTTAGCAGATAGTCCAAATCGTTCCGGTAACTAGAGAACGAGTGTGTACGTAAATTTGACAGCGAGATTCTGACCCTGTTGCTGTGGACGCATAGGCACGCCAAGTATTTCTCGCTCTAGATTAAGGCTCTCATTCCAAACGACCCAGAGATCTCTGCCTTCACTGAAGTTGTATCGTATTCGAGTGTTCGTAGTCATCCCTTTGGAAAGGGAGTTGTACTGAGCGAATCCATCGACGGACAGGTTCGTGTTGACAGCCCCAGTTGCGGTTAACCTCAGCAAATGAGACTGAAATTTCTGGCCTCGCTCTTGGAAGTTAATATGATTCCATTCCCAACCGCCTTTCAATTCCAAATGTTTATCCAAACTCCAAGTAACGTCAGAACCGATACTGTTTTTCAGGCCATCGTAAAAACGGCCTGAACTTAACGTTAAATTTGGTCTAAAGATCCAACTGCGACTTGCCCTAAATTCCCCCACCGCCTCTGTGAACCAGTACGATCCAGCGGGAATATTAGCATTTTCAGATAGCTCAAAATCTGTCACCACATCTTCAAATTGTGTTTTTGAAGACAACTTAAAAGTGACACCAGTCTTAGTTTCGATTTGTAGGAACGGCTCCACTTGTGTGGTTTCAAGTTCCCTGTCCGAACCATGTTGTTCGTTGGGATTACGACTCCAAAGGCTAGATTTCATACCAACCCATGTCCTGCGAATGTTCGAATCTGAATCTGGAAACCATTGATAGTTCCAGTCACTCTGAGCCCTTATGAAGTCCGATCTAGGCTCGAATCCCACAGCTGGATCGTAGCCAGGTCCCGACCATGTAAATGCATGTTGGTAGGTGAATCCTCCAAGCCTGCGCCGCGTCCAATCAAAGACGAACCGTCCCGAATTTCCACCATTTGAATCGAGATCATCTTTAAAGGTTTGAAGCCATTTGAGTGTTAGGTATTCATCTCCAGAAAGATTGAATAATCCATCTGCTCCGTACGTCAAGTTATAAGCTCCACTCCGATCTGTCCGACTCGTCCCCATGGCTCCGATAGTTGAGTTTTCGTTCAGCACACGGCGCTTCAATCTTATGACTCCGAAGTTTTCGGAGAGAAGATTCTCCAGAGAACGAGTTTGCATACTAATGAGGCCAAGGTCCCATAAACCGATTCTCCCTACTAGACGGGCACCACCAAACAAGGGAACTGGCCGACCATCACTGAGTCCGATTCTTCGAGAATAAAAGAGGGTACCTCTCTCCCCTCCAGTCGCAAAATTGAACAAACCAGATCGCTCTTGGAAAAATGGCCGTTTCTCTTGGAAAAACAGTGAGAATCGAGTCAAATTGACTTGTTGTTGATCAGCTTCAACTGAAGCGAAGTCTGTGTTGATAGAAAGATCGAGTGTGAGGTTAGAAGTCGGATTTATCTTCAGATCCATACCGACATCTCTATTACTGTCCGTTTTAGTAGACCACGATTCCCCTGTGTCGCTTAGGTATGCTTCCTTGGATCTTCCGGCCAAAACATATGGAGCGACATACACTGGATTCTGAGGCCTAATGCCTTCTAGTCTCACCTTCTGCCATCTCATCATCTGAGTGTAGGGGAAATCTTGGGGAATGGCTGGGTACGTCCACCTAGAAGATGCACCTTGCTCAGATATGTAGGCCATCAATCCCATAATGACCGATCCATCTTGCTCCTCTTCAAAGCGAAGTGTAGAAAATGGAACACGCATTTCACCGAACCAACCGTCTTCGTTAGTCGTAACCTGATAATCCCAAAATGAATTCCAGGCTGAGTTTCTCATCCCGCCTGTCCCCCGAGTGCGTCCCGAAGTCGCAATTCCACCCGCCGATAACGCGTGATCCATACGGGTTCCGAGTGATAACCCAACGAAATTGACTGCGTTCTCATTATCGTTGAACGTGTCTAGCATAATCCCGAACCCGTCATCGCCACTCCACCGGTCGCGAGTTAATGAAAACCCTCTTATTTGGCTGGGATCTTGATGATAGAAGCGTCCTGCTATATACACCGCCTCCGAATCATAAGCGATGAGAAGCTCGACCGTCCGATCAGTTTTGCCCCTGAAGCTCGGCTCGTACATGGTTAGTGGAAGAGTTGGGATATCCCGCCATGCTGGCTCATCGCTCAGCCCATCCAATGTAATTGGCCCGCTAAGCTTCGGTAGGTTCACAATTCCCTCTGCTTCGGGTGCAGTACGGCCTAGATCTAAGCCGGGAGTTTGGGCAAAAGCATTGGTGCTGGTTAGCAGGATGAGTATGGCAGCTGCGGTGGCCGCTGACTTGACTGAAAACGTAATTCTCATAGCGAGGAAGTAAGCCAACTAGTCACAACTTCGCCAGTGCTTTATAACAATAGGCTAAGCTTCGGTATCCTCACTAAACCTTGAGACTGAAAATGATAGGTGTTACCCTCTTGGCATGTTCAAAACCACGGCCCTCTCGATCCTATTAACTTTGGCTCTCACCTTCGGGTGCAAAACTGTTTGTGTTTGCAGCGACGACTCTGGGGATCATAGCACTACTGCACACCAGATGGACACTCACGATAGTGGGGATCACACTAAAAATGATCCTGCAGACCATGACCACGACAGTGACGCGACTGGTAATCGTTTGGAATGTGCAATGACCTCATGCTTGATCCTGACCGAATCAGGGATTGAAGTGGGAGCCATCGCTCTAAAATTTGCTGGCAACACTCAGACGAGTAACAATCAGCTCGATTTGTTTTCTAAGATTCCACCAGACCCACCTCCACCTCGTTTTTCATAGATACCTAAAAAACATTTCATATACCTAAAAAGAGGTGGAAATCGATGTATATAAACAAAGCCAGTTGGCTACTAATTGCTGTATCTCTTTGTACGCTAGAAGGCATACTGAAACCTGTAGCAGGGCAGCACCATGAAAGTGGGATGGCAGGTGGGATGGCAGGGATGGATCACCATGTGCAAGCCCCTTCCACCGTGATGGGATTTCACAGTTTGGCTCCCGGCCAAATAATGATGAATTACCGATTCGGTATGATGAAAATGGGTGAAGCCCACCAACATCTCGGGCAAAATCATGTGACGACCCAGTCTGTACTCCGAAACTATAAAATAACCCCCGTACGTATGACCACCTCTATGCACATGCTGGGTGGTATGATCGGTCTTCCAGGAAATCTGGCGGCCACCTTCATGCTACCCGTAACGTCACGCTCGATGGATCACAACATGGCTACAGGCGGTCAATTCACGACTAAATCAAGTGGACTGGGCGACCTAAACATCGGTATGACAAGCAATCGTAACACCTCACAGAGGACTAGTCTGGCCTATGGCATCTCGCTTACACTTCCGACCGGTACGATTAATGCTCGCGATGTTACTCCAGCGAGTAGTCCGAATAAGATGGTCTTGCCGTATCCCATGCAACTGGGATCAGGGTCGGTCGAGATTAAACCAGAGACCTCGGCTTCGGTGCAACTGGGAAATCTCAATCTGGGCACAAGAATAAGCGGGACAGTGCGAACTGGGAAAAACGAAGCTGGCTATAAACTCGGCAATCAACTTGTATCGTCCGTATGGGTCGCGTTCCAACCAGCCGCTTCCACAGAAGCATCCATAACATTTGGATACAATCGCTGGGGGAATATCTCGGGATCCGACTCCCGCCTTCAGAAGCAGATAGCTATGGTCCCTTCCGCCGATCCAAAATTGAGGCGTGGAAGCGAGCTACTGTTTACACCTGAGATCATAGTCTCTAAGAACAACACTAGACTGGGCTCACACGGAATCATCATATCCGGGACTTTACCTTTGTGGCACTCGCTAGAAGGGCCACAACTAGGACTCGCATGGTCCTTTGGCTTAGGCTGGAGATTCTCGACTAATTGATGGAAGTGCCTATTCGTTCTTCCAGCGGATGAGAGTAGCGGTGATCCTCTGGTTAGCTATACCAGCCTCACCCTCTGCGAATGTGTTGCTTGACGTCATAACGATAGCATCCCCTCCAGCTTGACAACCTTCTTCCATCATGACGGGCAACACGTCTCTTAATTCCGCTTTCCAGGCTTTACCCTGTCCTTCCAAGACGCCTATTTCTTCGAAAGCTCTGTCAGGAGGTCCAGAACTGAACACCTCAATGTCACAGTCAGAGGGCCTAGGCTCATATAGACTTCCACTTGTGGGTGTAAAATTAGCCGAAAGACAACCGCTGAATAGCAGAAGCGAACCTAATAAGGCAGCTGTGCTAGTTTTTGTCATAACAAGTCCTTAATGGCTAGAGAGCGATGCCGACATTAACGATACGGAACGTTGGGATATACTTCAGACAGTCATAGGAGCAACTGCCTCCTGCTTTATAAAGTCTCTTGAGGCCGAGGCCGAGGCCCATATAGAATTTACCTTCTGGCCCGAGCAACCAACTTCGATTGAAATCAAAACCATAACCCCAATAAGTACCCTCAGCATCGACGCTTGTGATACCAGTCTTCACACCGAACATCCATCCCTGGAGAGGCGTGCCGGAGGGATAATACCGCCAGAAAACGTCCGCATTCAAATACTCCAGGTCCCCTATTGAACCTTCGCCTCCACCATCGAACAACCCCGATCCACCAAAACCAATGGTGCTAGTTGGCGAGACAACATGCTCGAGCTCTGCATTGAAGAGATCGAACATAAGTCCAAAGGGATTAACAGACAGAACGGTACTTTTCGGTTCGATTATACCACTTTGTTGTGCGCCAAGAGAACTGGCTTGAATTCCAACAACAAGCAACGCTACACTCAAAATTAAGCTGGACTGATTCATTCGCATCATGCGCTTCCTGTTAATTGATTTTTGTGGGTCATTGTAAACATTATCTGTAAAATCTGTACCTGTAAAGTGGCCATAATTCTATTTTTTAAGGTTTCGGCCGCAGTAACTGCAGTAATGGACATCGGGATCAGACGCTACTTCCGGACACTTCATACAAGTCGTACTGTTTCTCGACCCGAGTCTGGGGGCTGTTCTGTCTGCCTTGACCATTTCTGATGCAAACAATCCCATGGGGACAACAATGATAGCATACCCCATGAGCATCAGCATGGATGCTAGTGCCTGTCCAAGAGGAGTTGCAGGAGCCATGTCACCATAGCCAACTGTCGTAACAGTCACGATAGCCCAGTAAACGCCCATGGGTATGCTAGTGAACCCGCTTCCCGGAGTTTCAATCAAGTACATGAATGAGCCCACGATAGTCACTAAAGTAGACACTGCTACTAAGAAAACAGCGATCCTATACCTGCTCGCCTTAAGCGTTGATAACAGTATTCTGGTGCTTCCGACATACTGTACCAGCTTAAAAATTCTAAACACTCGCACCACCCTTAAGACCCTAACAACGGCGGTCACCTGCATGCCTGGCAGGATCAGACTAAAATAGCTTGGAAGTATAGACATTAAGTCTATCAATCCAAGAGCGCTAAGGGCATATCCTTTCGGCCTCTTCACACACCACAGCCTGAAGAGATATTCGATCGTAAAAATTACTGTAAAAATCCATTCAGCATATCTTAATTGTTGACCGAAGACAGTCCTGACAGACTCGACGGACTCCAACATCACTACCGTCACACTCAAAATAATCATGCCGATCAGGACAATATCGAATAATCTTCCCAGTTGAGTATCGTCACCGAAGATGACGACAAAGGACTTCTCACGAAACGAAGTAGGTTCAAATCCCTTCATACAGTGGATCTATACTCATCTGGTATCGTCAAGATCTGCCTGGCCTAGGATGACATTGTCAATGCTTATTCAACGAATGATAACACCACAACAGCGCTCCGCTAAGGCCCCGTAAAAACAACCGTATAAGTCATCACTTATAAAATGTCAGTCTCCTCTGCCTGGTCTGGCAGACGAATTCAGGATACAATATTTCCAGGTCCTTCGAAGTCATCTCCAACTACAATCGGTATCTAATGAAGAAATTTGCCATAATACTCGCCATCATCGCCAGTGCCTGCACGCCCTCAAATCCCGAGTTAGTGCATTGGGAAGCCATGGCAGAAGACATCACTATAACTCGAGATGACTGGGGGATCGCACACATACACGGTCCAACTGATGCCCATGCGGTTTTCGGCATGATATATGCCCAGGCAGAAGATGATTTCAACCGTATTGAGGTGAATTTCCTGAATTCACAGGGCCGATTGGCTGAAGCCGAAGGCGAAGAGGAAATATGGCGTGACCTCAGGATGAGGCTGTTCATCGATCCAGTAGAAATGCAAGCGATCTATGCAGAAAGCCCAGAATGGCTTGTGAGTCTCATGGATGCTTGGGCTGACGGCTTAAATTACTACCTGCATACCCATCCCGAAGTGGCCCCCAGGGTACTAACCCGATTCGAACCCTGGATGGCCCTCACATTCAGCGAAGGTAGCATCGGCGGTGATATCGAACGGGTTAATCTCTCACAACTCCAGGCCTTCTATGACAATGATCCATCTGGAAACATGAGCATGGCTTCCCTCCAGGTCGAACCAGTTCTTTTTGATTGGGAAGAACCACGTGGATCTAACGGCATTGCCATTTCCCCTTCAAATACAGTGGACGGAAATGCTCTGTTTTTGATTAACCCACATACCTCGTTCTTTTTTAGGTCTGAATTACACATGTCGAGTGACGAAGGTCTCAACGCCTATGGCGCTTCCACATGGGGTCAGTTTTTTGTATACCAAGGTTTCAACGAAAGCGCCGGATGGATGCACACTTCCAGCGGCGTAGATAACATCGATGAGTTCTTGGAGACGGTAACAGAACGTGACGGTGAATTTTACTACTCTGTCGATGGTGAAGACCGGCCAATTAGTAAGAAGACTATTTCCATAGCGTATAAGTCAGACGAAGGGATAAGGGAAAGAGATTTTACAATTCTTAGATCCCATCACGGACCAATCGTCCGAGCTCAAGGTGCCAAATGGGTGGCCACTTCACTCATGAATGAACCGATGTCTGCTTTGATGCAATCCTACGGACGTACTCGTGCACAAGGCATGGAAGACTACCGCCAAAACATGGAAATGCACACCAATTCATCGAATAACACAGTGTACGCGGACGCCGATGGCAACATCGCATACTGGCACTCAAATTTTGTTCCCAAGAGGAACCCTGACTTGAATTGGTTAGAACCCGTGGACGGGAGCGTATCGGCGAACGATTGGGGTGAGCCTCATTCAATAGAGGAGACTCCCAACGTCTTCAATCCCTCTGTTGGTTGGATCCAAAACACGAACAACTGGCCCTACAGTTCCGCAGGACCAGACAGCCCCAAGCAGTCAGATTTCGCACCTTATTTCCAGCGAAGTGGTGAAAACGCAAGAGGGATCCACGCCATCCGCCTTCTGGAAAACAAAAAAGATTTTACCCTGGAAAGCTTAGTGGAAACAGCATTTTCCAGCCAAATTCCAGGGTTTGAAGCTGTCCTTCCAGCACTGATATCAGCCTGGGACAATGCTCCCACTTCGCACCCACTCAAGGCGGACCTGGCGGGTCAGATAGATCTACTTCGTGCTTGGGACTACCGCTGGGGCTTGGAGTCCGTTGCAACTTCTCTGGCTACTTACTGGGCTGAAGAACTGACGGAGAACATCGCTAGGGAAGCTCGTGATTCTGGCATGACTAGTAATGAATATATCGCTGACAGAGCTTCGACTGACCAACACCTAGGCGCTCTGCAAGCTGCTTCAAACTTGCTAACACAAGACTTCGGCTCCTGGGAAACCGCTTGGGGAGAAATCAACCGTTTTCAACGCATTAACGGAGATATTGTACAGCCGTTCAGTGACAGCGAGCCGAGTATCGGTGTCGGATTCCATACTGGAAGATGGGGGTCACTCGCTTCGTTCGGTGCCAGAAGGTATCCAGGAACTGTCCGGCGTTACGGAACGAGTGGAAATAGCTTTGTAGCTGCGGTCGAGTTCGGAGATAAAGTTCGTGCGGTAGCAGTTACTGCAGGAGGAGAAAGTGGAGACCCCGCTTCTCCCCACTTCGACGACCAAGCACAACTTTACGCCGACGGCAACTTGAGACCAGTATATTACTATCCAGAAGATCTAGAGGGCCACATTGAAAGGGTATATAAACCGGGCACCTAGAAGAAAGCTGGTTCGACCGTTTTATTGGTTCTCAGAGGTTGGACTGCCGTGACTCTTGACCACTACTAGCTGAAAGCACATCGAACACCTCAAACCCTTCTTCAACGAAGGGACGGAAATATTCTTCTCTAGGCTGGAGTGCCTTGTCAGCCCGATAGAAGACTAACTGATCGCCCGCACCATCTACCCAGATTTCATCTTTATCTGCGAAGCAGGATAACACTTTATCCGTAAACAGCCTGCGAATTTTCTGTTCGCAGTTATCCGGACCATTCAGCAGGTAATGTTTCGAGAACTCGACTGCCGTGCCATCTGACTCGAAGTCTATATCCTTTAATAAGTGTAGTTTGCTGCCCACCTTATGTCGAAAACGTTCGGGGCGCACAGCAAACTCCGGAAAATCCAACCGAGCATCCCGAAAATGCATCACTGTCTGGGCCGACATCTTCACATATAACGGAATGAGCCAGGGGAAATATACAACCTGGTATTCACAAATTCTGACTTCGACTCCACTCCTCACTGCAAATTTCTCAGACAACTGATACCTGAAGGTGTTCATAGGGTAATTAAATTTTCTCCCCTCTTTATTCCGGGAAAACAACCGAAGCTTCGACATGCTCTCTGCCATATATCGATGAGGATCATTTCGACTAAACAAGCGAAAAGGATTCCAACGTCCCCTACAAATGAGCCAACCTCGCTTCTTCTTTTCTTCTAAGGGAGGCAAAACAGTCATTCCCATTCTCTTGGCCAATCTCTCGAGAGCCTTCTGTCCCCTTACAGTCATTTCTCTGATATACAATCCAACACTCGAGAATATGAGGATCCATAACAGGTCTGTACTCATTCTTTGAGTCCCTTAGACATCAAGGCCCTAGTGGCTGCCCGATCAACCTCGAAGGATCTACACCCGGCTTTGGTACATACTTATCAATCCAAGGCCCACCAAACTGCGCCACGTAGAGATTTCCTTCTGAGTCAACACTCATCTGATGTGGAAGCGAGAAGCCACCGCAAGCTCCCATATGGTCCGCATCAAGTCCTGCCTCTGCAACTGCCACATCGTCTGAACAGGTAAATCCAGGACGACCGAGCGACGACGCTTCGCCATAGGTCCCGAAATAATCCAGTAATTGACCATTCATATTGTACTTGAGAATACGGTTCAACGTCGCATCCAGAATCCAAACGAAGTCATTCACATCAATCATTATGGCAACGGGATCCCAGATGTCAGGCCACTCATCGAGAAGTGCTCCATCTTCAGTAAAGATCTGGATCCTGTGGTTCCTCCGGTCCGATACATAAATCCGATTCTCTTTATCCACTGCAACTCCATGGACTAAATCAAATTGCCCTGGTCCGCTTCCGACCGAGCCGAATTCTGATAGAAATTCACCCTCCGAATTGTAGCGAACGACGCGACCGTTCTGATAACCGTCACCCAACAGAAAGTCACCATTAGGAAGGAAAGCAAGCACTGCATTTTGCCCGAAATCTAAAGGTCCTGGGTTTGGGTTTTCACGTGGATCCGGTCCGCCCTCGCCAAAAACAGGATTGGGATCCTCCATTCGCAGTAAGAGCTCGCTTCCGTCATTGCTAAACTTAAGGATTGCTTCGTGCACACCGTTCCCACCTCGTTCATCCACCCAGACGGCACGTTCAGGATCGTAAGGATTGATATAGATCTGATGAGGGCGATTGAAGATTGAATCCCACTGCGACCAATTCTCGGTGATATTACCATCACGATCTACTGCTACAAGGAAATTCCTCTGAAGCTCGTTACCTTCTCCTCGTTGAGACTGTCTACGTTGATCTCCCCACATCACAACCAAGACTCTATCGGGAGTGTCTGGCCAAACACCCGCAGCCGACCCCCAAGTCCAAGTCTCATCGTGATCCGGTGCTGGCTTCCACCAACCTGGTATGACGTCATACGGACCGTTCCGGTCGTCACCACCTTTGGTTACTTCAAACCGACTCCCAGTTGGCTCGCTTTCTCCTATGCATGCGGACGCTACCACAGTTACGATCAGCATGAGACCTAGACTGATATTTTTCAGCTCCATGTTCACTCTCCCTATAGATACTCGTTAATTCCCTTTCTTTCTCTCATTTTCTCCTAACTGATTGGTCTTTCATCCTTATATCGGTCAAACCAGGCTATCGTGTTAATGACTTTAGCAATCAGCTGACTGGGGCGATTCGAAATATTGTGAAAAGCTCCAGGGATCTTTACGAGCGCAGTATCAATGCGTCTCAACTTCAAAGCATGATACAGTTGCTTTGCCTCTGAAAGAGGCGTACGCAAGTCTGCTGTTCCAACCATGACCATAGTTGGAGTTTCAATATTACCCACTACTGAAAGTGGCGAGAAATCCCAATACACCCCTTGGTTTTCCCAAGGAGTTCCAGGGTACCGACGATACATATATCCATTGTAGTTATCGGCTACCAGAGTCTTGCTGATCCAGTTGACTACAGGCTTGGTCGCTACCGCAGCACGAAAACGGTCTGTATGCCCAACAATCCAAGCGGTCATGATTCCACCTGCACTGCCTCCCGTCACATACAGCTGCTGTTCATCTATGTACCCTTCTTCGATAACTGCATCGACCGCAGAAATTAGATCGTCGTAGTCGTTGCCAGGATAGTTGTGATAGAGAAGATCGCCGAACTCTTCTCCGTAACTGGTACTGCCCCGTGGGTTTGAGTACACGACTACAAAACCAGCAGCCGCATATAATTGAAATTCGGCCGCAAAACGATCGCCATAGTTAGATACTGGGCCTCCATGAATCTCTAAAAGCAAAGGATATTCACGATTCGGATCAAAATTCGGAGGATGTAATATCCAAGACTGTATAGGACGCCCGTCATGGGATGACTCCGTCCAGAACATTTCAGCTTTAGCCAATTGTGTGCGACCTTTTAAATCACCGTTCAGATCTGTGATCGTCACTTGCTGCCCGTCAGATGTCATCAATGCCACTTCACTCGGATCGTTGGAGCGAGTATAGGTAAACGCTACCGTGCCATCGTTTGCAACTGAATAATTTCCGCCTCCGTAGGCTCTGGATGCGGAAGTTCCACCCAAATGTTCAGCGACAACCCTCCAATCTCCTGTAAGGGTAGTAAATCCCACCTTTGTAATTCCTTCATCATCATAGCTGAAGTACACTCCACTGCCATCATTGGCCCAGGATAAACCGGTTACGGAACGATCCAATCCCTCGAGTAACGTGCGCTTATCTGAACCGTCAGCACCCATGAAGTAGAGGTCGCTGGTTTGGTATGTACGCACCCTATCCTCAAATCCGGTATATGCAATGTTGGCTCCATCCGGTGATATCACCTGCCCACCGTCTGGTCCTTCACGGCTGGTCAGAGCGTGGGTGACTCCATCTTCGAGAGATACCCGAAAGATGTCGTTCTGACTCAATTCCCATTCCCAGCCTAAACGTCTGTTGGCACTGAACAGGATCGCCTGCCCATCAATGTCCCACACCGGCACTCCGTGTTGGAAATCCCCTTCGGTAATCTGACGGGGCGAACCACCATCAGCTGGAATAACAAAAATGTGTCGGAAACCTGGTTCAATGACACCGCTGCCATCGGCCTCATGTCGCACCCTTGTTTCTACGATTGGTGGATCAGCCCATTCAGCTCCAGCTGGTCTGGCTGGCATGGCCGCTAACACAGGCCATGCTTCAGGAACGAGCATAGTAAACGCAATCTGGTTTCCGTCCGGTGACCATGTTATGCCTCCAGGCGAACGTTCCAGTTGAGTCAGACGAGCGATCTGCCCAGTCTCAACCCAATAAACGTAGATCTCACTACCCTCCGCACTTCCAGACACAAATGCTATACGGGTGCCATCCGGTGACCATCGTGGGGAAGATTCTGACTGGTCTGTACTCGTAAGTTTTCTATGTTTGGACCCATCCGCATTCACCAACCACAAACGCCCTTCTCGCCGGTCCCTCATGATGCTCATCGAGTATCTTACATAGGCCACGGTGGCAGCATCTGGAGAGATTTGAACGTCTGACGCATACTCAATATCAAACACATCTTCGTTGGCAAATGGAGACTGCTGAGCAGAAATTGTCGAGGCCCAACAAATCAGAAGCGTCAGAAAAAAAGCGCTGGACACCCCGAGTCGTATTATTTTTTTCACAGGAATCTTCCTCTCGTCTTAAGTAGTTTGTAGAAAAATGTGTAGAGCGCAGCATATAAGAGTCAAACTCACCGTCCTGTCCCCATCTTCTCAGAAGACTCTCTAATCAACTCGATGGCACGACTCAAAATCCGATCGCTTTGGTTAACAAAAAACCCCGGCTCAGCCTCCATTTTGATATCAGGCTCAATGCCAACCCCATCATAAAGGCGGCTGTTACTGGCCTGAAACGAGGCCATCGAGGCCAGTCTCACAGCTAGATCAGAACCAGGAAGAATATGTTCGTTTTGCCGAGCTGAACCCCCAGAACTTGCTGTGCCTATCAGTGTAACACCCTGCCTGCCCTTTAGGGCGCTCAAGAAGATATCCGAAGCACTGAAATTACCGCTGTTCATTAGGATGACAACTGGTTTTCCGAACAGAGCGGGAGACAGATCGGGATCTACGATTAGATAGTGCCACTCACTGAATCCTTCATCCGAAGGTGTCCAGTTCGGAGCGAAACCAGGCAACCACTTGTCCAGTGCCATGCGCCGTGGTGTACCCTGGGAGATTGCTCGAAGCGGTAGCATAAAACGGTTGGTCAAATACCCTTCTTCAGGAGTCTCACAGCCAGGTCCAGGACATCCAGGTTTTAGCTTGAGGCGGCCCGCGTTTACAACCACCGGTTGGGCATCCGAATCAAGCAGATGGGGCAGGAGCGTAATTAGGGGAAGGCGACTCCCGCCACCGTTGTCTCGTATATCAACGATAGCACCCCGAGCATTTCTACTCTGTTGGATCCATGTAGCAAAGCTAGAGATATAATCAGGATCGCTCTCCATCCGTCGAATGCGGAAGTAGGCGATATCTTCTGGGATTCGAGTAGCCGCATCTTCTGCAAAAGGATAGCGCTCCCGTGCCGCTACTGAGACTCCAACTAATTCAACAGTCTTTTCGACCTGGGATGATCGATTCTCGTTCTCAAAAACAACAGTTGCAATTCCGGACATTGGCCTATTCATCTCCATCCGCAAAAATCCAATATTACCCAATTGCCACGACCCACGATGCCATCGAAGCTGGGAAGTGCCTTCTACGATGATAGACTGAGCCGCCTCAATCCAATCCGAAACCACAATACCATCAATACTACTAACGTAGGGATGGGCAGGATCGATCAGGGCCCGTCGCACTCCATCGAATGCCACTATCCGACTACCTGTGGATCGCAACTCGAAAGGGAAATAGTGCTGACCTGGAGGGTTGTCTTCGATTCGTTCCCGTTCACCGGTCATGTTGACCCCGGCAATCCGAGGTGCATGTCCATCAATCGACAACGCTAATGCCTTCTGTAGTTGCATCGCGAAATCGCCAATTAGGATCCGTTCCGGAAGATTTTCTGCGACAATCTTCAGAACCGCGACCTCGTCCAAATTATCAGCATCATTATAGGCGTAGTGATGGGCCATGAGAGAGTCCAAGGCGGCCAGATCCATCCGCGCGTCTTTCCGGCTGACGAACTGAGTCCTCCAATCACCTGGATTCCCATCAGACTCAAAATATCCGGTGCGCGTGATCTCAGCATAATTCTGAGAAGAATCCTCTGGAAATGGAGATTCACAGCCAAGTCCTATCAGGACCAAACCCAGCAACACCGCCTTTTGCATAGAGCCTCCATTGTGAATACCAACTTTAGTATACGGTACTCACCCAGTGAACAAAATGCTGCGATGAGTCTTCATTGCCCAAAATTTCCTAGGTGCAGATCAAAAGCATCACAAATCAACTTGTAGCGCTAGAGAATCGGCACGAAGCGCCTGCGCCTGGTCCCTAGCATCAGAAAGGCTGAGTTCCTGGATCGACCCAATAATGATTATTTGGGGCTCAGCAGAGACACCTCTGATACTGTGCCCGGATTCATCTTCATGCTTTCTTATACGGCGTTGAAAAACATATTCTTTTCTACCGTTTGGATACATCTTTATTCCAAATCCGCTTCCGCCAGCTTTTGGCGATGCATCCCAGACAATATCTTTACTCTGACCATCCCAACGCAAAGCGGTCACCCTATTTGGTGTCAGAGACACATGATTAGTCTTTCGCACCACTCTCTAATTCCTCTGTTATAGCCGTCTTTTCTTCCAGATTAGTATCCGAAGGGTTAATCTTAATACCTAGCCAGTCAAACTACCGTAGTGACGTAACTTACCGCGCAGGAAAATGGTTGCCACCTCTAGAATAGGAAGCAGTGACTTTGAGACGAAGAGACTTCGTTCGAACTGCAACTGCGGCTAGCACCGCAACCTTTATATCACCCTCATCAGCATTCGGTCAACGTCGTGCAGACCTGGTCCTCCGAGGTGCACATGTCTTTGATGGAACTGGACGGAAAGCTCGTGAAATCGACGTCGCAATTTCCGGAGACCGAATTGCAGCCGTCGGGGTCAATCTGCCTTCTGGCTCGTCAGAGATAGACCTCCGGGATATGGCATTAGCTCCAGGTTTCATAGATATCCATTCCCATGCGGACCTATCACTCCTCGTCAATAACAAGGCTGAAAGCAGAATTAGACAGGGAGTCACACTAGAAATTGCGGGCCAAGATGGTAACTCCATTGGACCCTGGTCGAATGCTGGATTTGAAGGCACGAGAGACAGCTACCGTAGCCGATACGGGATCGAGATAGATTTTCGGGATCCAGTAGGATTCCTCGACCGTGTCGACCGGGAACGTCCAGCCGTAAACGTGGGGACAATGGTCGGCAATGGAGCCCTACGCGGTCTAGTAGTAGGCTACTCTGATCGTCCAGCAACCGAAACCGAGATGTCGACCATGCAGTCGCTTTTGTCGGAACAGATTGCCGGAGGGTGCGTCGGTTTATCTTCTGGTCTAGAGTACACCCCAAGCGGACTTGCCAATCTGGAAGAGCTTGTCGGACTCGCATCCGTATTGCAAGGCACTGGGTATCCCTACGCCTCACATATGCGAAACGAGGACGATCGACTCCTAGCAGCCGTCGAAGAAGCACTCCACGTAGGTCGACTCGCCAATATTCCTGTCCAAATATCCCATCTGAAGGCTCAGGGCCAACGGAACTACTGGAAGGCAGACGCTGCCCTCAAACTTTTAGAACAAGCCAGAGCCGATGGTGTTGATGTGCATTTCGATCGTTATCCGTATACAGCCTATGCAACTGGGTTATCCAATCTATTTCCCAGCGAATATCGGACAGGTGGAAATCAAGAATTTCTCAAACGTCTAAGAGATCCTGATTCTGCAAAGCGCTTGGAAAAAGCATGTCGAGAAAAAATTGCTTTGCTAGGAGACTGGAATTCAGTCCAAATCTCAAGCACAGGACCTTCCACAGCATGGGCGCGTGGTGGCCTGGTCGGCGACCTCGCTCGTACTCGAGGTGTCGAGGCCTATGAACTCACGCTAGAACTCCTGGAAGCAAACGGAGGAAGTGTCGGAATGATCGGACACGGAATGAGTGAAGAAAATACTGCAAAAATACTCGCCCATCCGCTCGGAATGCTATGCTCGGACGGGGGAAGCTACGCACCATACGGACCACTTTCCAGTGGCTCTCCGCATCCTCGTGGATACGGTTCCTTTCCGCGATTCCTAGGCCACTACGTTCGGGAAGCTGGAGCACTCACCCTAGAATCAGCGATTCATAAAATAACCCAAATGCCAGCGCGGAAATTGCGACTACAAGACCGCGGCATCATAGAAGCTGGAGCGTTTGCCGATCTTGTCGCTTTCGACCCTACAACCATTAACGACCAGGCAACCTTCAACGACCCCCATCAATATCCGATCGGTATTCCCCTAGTGATTGTCAATGGAGTGGTGACACTCCGTGACGGTGAGCACACGGGTGTCCTTGCCGGTCGTGCAGTGCGCGGAACACCTGCCAACTAGTCACTCACGGTCACTTTTTCCATAACTACATCTTCGGCAGGACGATCCCCTGCACCGGTCTGGACCTGTCCTATCGATTCTACTACCTCTAGTCCAGTGGATACTTTGCCAAAAATAGCGTGCTTTCCGTCTAGCCAAGGCGTGGCTGCAAGAGTTATAAAAAACTGAGAACCACCAGTGTTTGGACCAGCATTAGCCATAGAAAATACACCAGCCTCACTATGGGTCAGACTCTCACCGAATTCATCTGGAATCGTATATCCTGGTCCTCCCATACCTGTGCCGTCAGGGCAACCGCCTTGAACCATGAATCCCTCTATCACTCGGTGAAACACCACGCCGTCATAATAGCCTTTTTTTGCCAATTCTATGAAGTTTTCTACAGTTTTTGGAGCGCCATCTTGGAATAATTCTGCTTCTATAGTGCCGAGGTTTGTTTCGATGGTCACGGTCGGGTTACTCATTATTTCTCCTGATGAATATTTCTAAGGGATAATGCTAGCAATGTCATAGAAGACTATGGAAGAATCGCTATGGCTTCTAAAGTCACTCGTCCCTCTTCCCAGAGGGTTCTTATACCCTTCACTTCTTCCTATGAAACACAACTAGCAGAAACCCCAATCCTAACATCCCTGCACCAATCGTAGTTTGGCCAAAGTTTGTCAGAGCTGCTCCACCGACACACAGTGCATAGCCTAACCATCTTCTATATTTGGTTAAATGCGGATTGCCTTTTTCCTCGCTCATTGCATCTCTCTCATTGATTTATAAATACTATGACCAAAACTAAAACACTTGCCAACGAAACAGAACACTCTTTCAACCGCAAGGAGCCAATTCCGATACGAAACCTATTAGCTTTACCAACCTTACACTTCTTCGAACCAATACTCCCCGACAAATAAGGACCGGAAACCCGCATGACTCTGGACACATTCTTCAGCTTGAAGTTCTGGATATATATGGGCAGGCTTCAAATTGGTTTATTCCTTTACGGAGTGTCGGTATCCTTGATGTTAGAAGCTCATATCGGACTTGATCCTTGGTCTGCCTTTCATGAAATCATCAGTGTTCAATCCGGTCTTACTTTTGGCCGAATTAGCCAAAGTGTTGGATTCATAATCATCATTTTCAGCTGGCTATTCCTATCGGTTAAACCAGGCCTTGCTACCATTCTTAATATGTTGACGGTTGTCTACGCTTCTATCGCGGACGATGATACGAGG
>JAPKDG010000068.1 GCA_028822645.1 Longimicrobiales bacterium
CGTTGCTGTGACTATGAAAAAATTCTTAATTCAGCTTTACGGGGCGCAGAATATGCGCGGCGTCAAGCATAGGGGGTTGGCATGGCAGAAAAATTAATTGGACAGGATATTAGCCCGCCTGACTTGATTGCGAAGATTACCGGTCGGGCAAAGTACTCTGAAGACTTTAGGGCTGACGGAATGATATTTGCCAAATTACTGTTAAGCCCGATGCCTCACTGTAGAGTCCGTCGAATTGATGCTAGTGCCGCATTGGCTATGGAAGGTGTGTTTGGAATGTTGACCGCTGACGATGTTCCAGCTGTCGACGCTCCAGGAGAGCCGTGTCTAACGAATGAGCCTTTGTATGAAGGAGAAGCTATTCTCGCGATTGCTGCTGTAGATGAAACAACTGCAGCTGAAGCTATTGAGTTAATACAAATTGATTACGAGCCTCTTCCTTTCGTTTTGAATCCCTTGGATAGCCTGCATCCCGATGGTCCAAACGGTAGGCTCGAAGGTAATACTAGAGTTGGTCGGGAGATAAAAACGATCAAGTGGACACAGGAAGACTTTGATATTGCTGGCCCAGAAAAGATGCCAATGGGAGAGCCTTCAGATGAATGGACCGTTGGAGACATTGAGAAGGGGTTCTCGGAGGCCAAGGTCATTTTGGACGAGACTGTCGTGCATCAGTCTCTGACGCATCATCCTATGGAGCCTAGAAGTACTATGGCATACTGGAAGAATGGTAAAATATATATGCACACATCCACTCAGAGTGTCTCGCGGACTAGGGCAGCCCTTGCTAACATGCTGGATTTAGACCTTGAAGACGTAGTCTTAGTGGGTGAATTTTGTGGCGGCGGATTTGGCAGCAAGATCAGCGGAAGCCCAATAATGCAGGTGCCAGCGCACTTGTCTCGCAAGCTAAACAGACCTGTGATGCTCAGGATTACCCGATATGAGGAAAATTATTTGGGTAGAGCCCGACCTGGAATGCAGGCTAGAATAAAAATAGGATTTAGGGAGGATGGTCGCATCACGGCTCTCGATATATATGCGCTTGGTGACGGTGGACCCTACGGTACCAATGACCATATGTCGGGGGGATCTACTGCATCTCTGGCTTACCAGCCTTTGAATCAGCGTCAAAGAGGAGTGGGGGTATATACTAATACTCCTCCAAAAGCTGCTCAGAGAGGTCCTGGAGGTGCCCAGTACATAGGAATGCTCGAACCTTTGATGGATAAGGCCGCTAGAGAGTTGGGGATTGATCGTTTGGATCTCAGGAGAATCAACGCTCCCGATGGCAACTCGGTTTTCGGTCCAAGGCAGGGTGGCCTGACCAGTGTTCACGTTAAAGAAGCCATCGAAAAAGGAGTGGAGCTTTTCGGGTGGAATGAGCGTATTCAGAGGAGTGGTCAACTGAATGGTACTAAAAAAACTGGAATAGGGTTGGCAATCAGTCCCTATACAGCAGGCAGTACTGGTTTTGATGGTTTGCTAGTAATTCGTCCAGATGGCAAGTTGCAAATCCATCAAGGGATTGGAAATCTGGGCACTCATTCGATTGCGGATACGGGTCGTGCAGCCGCTGATGTTCTTGGGCTGCAGTGGAAAGATTGTGAAATTGTTTGGGGTGATACGAGCCAGCACCTTCCATGGAGTTCAGTTCAGGCAGGAAGCCAAACAACGTTTGCTCATACGAGGGCAAACCATGCAGCTGGAATGGATGCCAAACGGAAACTACAGGAGATAGCAGCTCTTGATCTAGGTGGTTCGCCTTCAGATTATGAGACGTCAGATGGTAGAGTTTTTCGTCGTTCGAATCCATCGAGAGGAATGAGCTTAGGAGCAGCGGCAGAGAGGGCCATTAGTTTGGGTGGCACCTATAGTGGAGCCGAGCCGGCTGAAGATCTTAATGATATGACGAAAATGGCCGTCAGAGGCTTAGAAGGGAAAGGATTAGTAGCAGCAGCAAGAGATAACTATCCTCGCGAGGGAGCCATACAATCGTGGGTAGTAGGGTTCGCAGAGGTGGAAGTTGATGTTGAGACAGGCCAGGTAGATCTAATCAATTATACTGGTGTGGCTGACGTTGGAACTGTATTGCACCCCAGGAGTCTGAGAGCTCAGGGCTTGGGTGGATCGATCCAAGGGATGGGGATTGCGATGAGTCAAAAATGGGTTTTTGATCCAGTCTGGGGGGTGTCTTTCGCAAATCGCCTTTACACAGCACGGCCTCCTGGGATGTTGGATATCCCTCTTGATATGGACTGGGCTGCGGTTGAAATTCCCGACCCCCAGAATCCAGTAGGTGCTAAAGGGATTGGAGAACCACCTGTTGGTGCAGGCTCGGCGGCACTAACCTCTGCTATAGCTGATGCATTAGACGGACGGTGCCTGTGTAGGACCCCATTAACGGCAGATGTAATTCTAGCAGAAATTGAAGGTCTAGAACCAGCATATGGTCCTCTTGACCTACACGTCTAACCGGAGAAGCAGATTATGGCAGTTATAAGAGATATGATCTCGGGGTTCGAGCTTTTCCAGCCAACCGCTGTGGATGATGCTATAGAACTATTGTCTCGCTATGGTGATGATGGTTGGGTGTTGTCAGGAGGATTGGATAGCTTCGATTGGTTTAAGGATAGAATAAAAAAACCGACTGCAGTTGTTGACTTGGCCAATGTGGAAGAACTTAAAGGTGTTCGGATCAGTTCGGATGGAGTTGAGATTGGAGCCATGACCACAATCACTGAGGTGTCTAAACACCCTCATCTTCTGGAGAACTATTCGATTCTTGCACAAGCTGCTGGTCACATTGCCACTCCACAGATACGTAACAGGGGGACCTTGGGTGGCAACCTTTCTCAAGATACTCGTTGTTGGTATTACAGAAGTGGATGGCCCTGTTATCGTGCAGGCGGCAACGTTTGCTATGCAGGCACACCCACATCAATGAACAGAGAGCACTGTATTACAGGGGCTAGTCGTTGTGTTGCTGTAAATCCTTCAGATTCAGCTCCTGCACTAATTGCATTGGGGGCCCAGTTTGTAATACGAGGTCCTAGGGGAGAGAAAATAGTAGAAGCTCAAGATTACTTTATGAGCCCTGCTGTAGACATTCAGCGCATGACAGTACTTAAGGCCGACGAGTTGCTGACCTCTATTCGTATTCCAGCGACATGGTCAGGGACTGATTTCTACTACGAAAAAATGGAAGACCGGAAAGCATGGGACTTTGCTCTGGTGTCGGTTGCTTCAGCGATCAAAATAAACGGAGGGGTCATTGAAGACGCTCGCTTAGCTGTGAATGGAATCGCTCCTTTCCCAGTTCGTTTGGAAGTTGTGGAATCGTTTATTAAAGGGAAGGAGCCAACGGATGAGCTGGGAATGGCTGCAGGACAGCTTTCTTTAAGTACAATAAATGCTCAACCATTAAGGCATAATGGTTTCAAATTACCGTTGATGAGAAATCTCGTTCGCAGGTCTATCCGTGGAACGGAGGGTTAAACAGTGGAATTATGGAGAAAACTGGCGAACCCTTGGGGCCAAGAGGTTCTGATAGGTATATCTTGGGATTTGATGTGGGCAGCTCTTGTGTTTGGGCTCGGCTTTGTGGCGGTGCATTTTGTGTGGGCCCGTGCGAAGGCAAATGGGACCTCAGGATCGGACCACTCAGAATCAAATTCGAGTAAGGGTTGGAACTTACCTGTTAAGGTCTTGCGGCATGCCATATCTGAGAGAGTTTTTCATTGGCTGATGTCGGCTGCGATGATTGTTCTATTAGTAACTGCATTTTTTCCTATAGTGGGTGTGCAATTTGCTTGGGTTGAGATTCATTGGATAGCCGGATTGGTCCTGGCTGTTACCATTCTTTACCACATCATCCAGGCTACTGTTTGGCAAAATTTTTGGGCGATGTGGATCGATAAAGATGATATTAAAGCTGGAAAATTGGAGCTGAATAATATCCTATCAAAGGATGAAGAAGAAGCACCTAAGGCTGGGAAATATCCAGTAGATCACAAGCTTTTTCACCACGCCGCTTCTGTAGCTGGTCTCCTTGCAATTGCTACAGGTCTATTGATGATGTTAAGGATTGACACTTGGTTTGGTCCGGCCGATCCAGACAGGTTCTTCTCTGATGCGCAATGGGGTGTTGTTTATGTGCTTCATGGGCTAGGTGGAGTGGGTTTGATAACTCTGGTTATCACACACATTTACTTTGCAGTGAGACCCGACAAATGGTGGATCACCAAGTCCATGTTCTTTGGGTGGATTACTAGAGATGACTACCTCAAACATCATGACCCCGAACGTTGGGTTGTAGGGAAGAAAGAAGCTCCTGGACAGGAGGAGGGGGGAGCGGGACCTGCTGATTCTAGACTAACCCATGGTGAAGGGAACAGAGCTACATGACGATAGCTAAGCTCGAAAAGCACATAGATAAGATAGAAGAAAGTTATGAGTTCTTCTTGGCTTATGCTGCACAGGGCGTCAGTGGAGATCAAGAGCCTAATTCAGATCTAGTTAGCTTCTTAGAAGCTACGGAGACGGCTTTGGCTTTTCTTCAAGAAGAGCTTCATGGGATTATGGAATCACTCACACCAAGCTCGTCATTTACAGCCTTGGCTGATGTTGTCAGGCAGGATGCGCTGAAGACCCGAGCGGCAGTGGGATTAGTGATGGTACAACCGGCGATAAGCTCTCAGCTTATCGATAACCTCAACGCTTCTATTCATTTTCGAGCACTGCTCACGGATTTGTTTTTGCTCGACGAGGCTATGAAAACTTCCATTAAGTATGGGAGATAGCTAGAGAGATACTACTTACTTATACAAGACACCTTCTTTCATCACATGCTCTATTTTTGATAGCATTTCAATATTAGAAAGAGGATTTCCAGTAACCATTATTAGGTCCGCAATTTTACCTACTTCTATTGTTCCGAGGTCCGATCCTCGACCAATGATTTCTGCCCCTGATTTGGTGGACACTGATATCGCTTGAGCGGGGCTCATGCCGCTATCAACCAGGGCGGAGATTTCTCTCCATGCCGATTCTGTATGGAAGTTGAGGGGGCTACCTGAATCTGTCCCCATGCCCATTATCACATTGGCATCGATAAACTGTCGGGCTGCTGTTTTGCTGTTCCGTATCTGCCTGGGAGTAGTCCGAAAATAGGATAGCCGTTCAAAATCTGAGAAAGAGCGTTGAAATTCAGAATATAAAGCTCCGGAAAGATCTTCCTTAAGACGAGGATCCTGAAGTCGTTCGGGAAAATCTATGGTAGCAGGATATACCCAGATTCTGTGAGCTATTGTTTGAACGATTGGGATGTTTCGTACGTTTATAGCTTCGATTAAGGCTTCTGGATAATCTGGATTTCCACCTGATCCAACATGTTGTAAAACATCTGATCCTCCTCGTATAGCATCCCACATGGATTCCGGTGTGTAGAGGTGGCTGTGTACGGGAACTCCAGATCGGTGTGCTACATCAGCGACCGCACGAATGTCTGCTTCTCCCATACCTGCCCAAGTTTTTATTACATCTACTCCGGCATCCACTAATTCTTGAGTGCGTTGTGCGGCTTCCTCTGGATCAGTTACTACATGTTGGAAATAGGAAGGGTACGATCCCCAAGCTCTTCGAGAAATCCATGGACCGCTTACCAGTAGTCGGGGACCAATAGCACTTCCATCATTTATACGATCTCTAACGTTGACGATCTCTATAGGCGCACCTAAATCGACTGCTGTGGTCACTCCAGCCATCAGCAATTGTTTTGCTGCTATCTCCATCATTTCTTCTTCTTTTCCTTCAAAGATCGGGAACCATTCTGCATAATCTCCATGTCCCAAAAACATAGTGTGAACATGGAGGTCTATAAGTCCTGGTAGCACAGTCATGCCACCACCGTCAATGATCCTTGCTTCTTCAGGTATGTCAGTATCTGCTTGCGTTCCTACGGCCACGATACGGTCTCCTTTCACAATGATTACCGAGTTGTGAATAGGAGGCCGTTCATATCCGTCCAGGAGCATGGCACCGACAATTGCAGTTGTATTACTAGAACCTCTCTGAGCGGCTATCCCCCCCCCGATATGCAAGTTCGCGGACGAAACAAAGACGATTGCCAAGAGAAGTGAGAGTGATTTTTTACTTTGGTTCATAGGTCAACTCCAGTTTGTGGTCACAATGCTCAAATTACTTGTTCAAGGAAGAGCAAAAACTACATATTGTCCGTTCACGTCTTGGTCACCGATTGCTACTAGAAGATGCTGTTTCCCATCAATCATGTAAGTCATGGGAGCACCTGAAGTTCCTGCCTCTAGTTCTGTTTCCCAGATCACTTCACCTGTCTGCTTGTCCCAAGCTCGAAAAGAAGAACCTCCTGCTATGGGTAGAATAGATAGCGCGCCTTCGGATCCTTCACCGAGAAAGAGAAGAGTTTTTGTGAGTAAAGGGGCAGGGCGTCCACGCTGACCTAGCCACGGTAAGTCCATATCCTTCAGTAATGGATGATCGATAGGGCCTGGGCCGTTGGGTTTCATCCAGACATGATTCCCAGTATTTAAGTCGATAGCAGTAATTCGTCCGTAAGGTGGCTTAAGGATTGGTAAACCTTGAGGCATAGAAACTTCTCTAGGTAATCCTCGGACAAAGTTGAAATCGGAAATGTCAGGGTCAGGTGGTTCCAGTGCAACAACATTTGGTGATGTAACCGATGGTATGTAGATGATACCTGTTTCTGGATCGACTGCTGCCCCACCCCAGTTGGCTCCGCCTACCCATCCAGGCATCATTACAGTCCCCATTTTACCTGGCAGATCTTCATCTCTTACTGTTGGAGGTGTGTACATCGGTCCATATACAAAATCAGACAGTATTTCAATTGCTTCACTCCGGAGTTCTGGAGTGAAGTCTATCAAATCTTCTTCTGTGATTCCTTGAAGATCGAAAGGTATTGGTCGGGTAGGGAATGGTTGCGTATCGGATGCTTTTTCTCCCCGAACGGTGGAAGGCAACACGGGTCGTTCTTCAATAGGCCATATGGGTTCACCAGTTTCTCTGTC
>JAPKDG010000022.1 GCA_028822645.1 Longimicrobiales bacterium
CTCGTCAACACTGGCAGTAGAGCTGGAATAGTCTGAGGAACTTGGATCAGATGGTCGACTTTACCCTTGAGTTCTGGAGCATCATCGCTCACGACAGCAATTATCTTACCATTTCTCGCTTTTACTTCTTCGATGTTAGACACCACTTTACCATAAACTGGATCTCGGGGTGCTAGTGCAACCACTGGCATGTTTTCATCAATCAAGGCGATCGGCCCGTGCTTCATTTCAGCAGCTGGATAACCTTCGGCATGGATATAACTCACTTCTTTTAATTTCAAGGCCCCTTCCAGCGCAGCAGGAAATTGATATCCACGTCCCAGGTAAAGAAAATTATTTGATGTACCATACTGTTCTGCTAATTCTTTTAACATGGGCTCAAGCAACAGTGTTTCGGAAACTTGTTCTGGTAACCTTTTCAGTGCTTCCACGAACTCTTTACCCTGTAATACCGAAAGCTTTCTACGCCGACCAAGATAGAGAGAAAAAAGTGCTAAGGCGACGATTTGACTTGTGAATGCTTTAGTAGAAGCCACCCCTATTTCTGGTCCAGCATGCAGGTAAATTCCGAAATCCGTTTCTCTGGCAATCGACGAACCCACTACATTTACGATGCCCATCGATGGCGTGCCCCAACTTCGGCCTTCTTTAAGAGCAGCGAGTGTGTCTGCTGTTTCCCCTGATTGGCTCATGGCTACAATCAAGGTGTCTTTCTCTATAACCAGACTTCTATAACGAAACTCTGAAGCATATTCCACTTCGACAGGAATTCCAGAGATCTCTTCAATCATATACTCACCGAGAAGAGCAGCATGCCAACTAGTCCCACAAGCAGTGATCACTATACGACGAATCCCTGCCAGTTCTGCCTCATGCAGTTTTAGGCCACCCAACCTGACATCTCCTGTTTTTTCTAGAAGGCGACCACGCATAACATTACCTAGTGCTGAAGGCTGCTCAAAAATTTCCTTAAGCATAAAATGCTCATAACCGTCTTTCTCTGCTGCGGACAGCTCCCACTCCACTTGATGAACAGAACGCTGGACCTCGCCTTGTTCAAGATGAAGAATTTTGTAATCATCCGGGGTCAATACTGCGCAATCTCCATCGTCTAGGTATACAACATCTTTGGTATGTTGGATGAAACTAGAAACGTCTGAACCAGCCAAATTCTCTCCAGCGTCTCCTATCCCTATGACCAGTGGGCTCCCATTACGAGCTACAACAATTTTATTCGGGTCTCTACTACTTATTACCGCTATTCCAAAAGTGCCCTCGACCTGGTGGAGAGCACTGATTACTGCTGCTTCAAGAGTCTCATGTTTTTGGTAAGCCTCATCTATCAGATGCACAATCGCTTCAGTATCCGTTTCTGAAGAAAACCGATATCCTATATCAACCAATCTTGTTCGAAGGTGATTCGAATTTTCAATAATACCGTTGTGAACTAGAGCTATATCACCATCCTCATTATAATGAGGATGTGCGTTGATGGTATTGGGCGCACCATGGGTTGCCCAACGGGTATGGGCAATACCACAGTATCCCTCTGGCATATTACCCAGAAGTTCATTCTCCAATTCCTTGAGTTTTCCATCTTTCTTGATGGTAGTTAGATTTTTATCTGATCCCAGGACTGAAATGCCCGCTGAGTCATATCCCCTGTACTCCAGTCGACGAAGCCCCTCAAGAAGAATAGGGCCTGCTTCTTTAGATCCGACGTAAGCGACTATACCGCACATATTATGACTCCAGCCACATAAGTGGATTTGAGATAATCATCGGGCACGCTCCAAGTGACCCATTACACTCTCCAACAACGCCTCTACAGTATCTTTACTAGAAGCTTCCGCAATTAGTCGAATTACTGGTTCTGTTCCAGAAGGCCGAATATGTACCCATTTCTTGTCGTCAGGCCAGTACATCCTCAACCCATCAGTCTCATCCAACTGAGCTCCCAGCATCTTTGTCTTTAAAACATCATATACTTTAGAAATACGTTCTCTAGGAAAGCCTATTTTATTTTTTTGTATGACATAGTGCGGCCATCTAGTCACAGATTTGGAAAGAGGACAATCCATTTCTACAATGTGTTGTAATACCAGAGCAGCTGCTAGAGGAGCATCCCTCGTATAGTGAAGTTCCGGCAAGATTACACCACCATTACCTTCGCCACCTACTACAGCTCCCTTCCTTTGCATACCACGCACCACATTTATCTCTCCCACGGCGGTCCGTATCAATTCACTTCCGTGACAGTTCGCCACATCATCCATGACCTGGCTGGTGGACAGGTTAGTCACCACAGGTCCAGGTCGATGTCCCAGGACCACATCCGCAGCAATAGCCAAAGTCAGATCTTCACCCAAGGGTGCTCCGCATTCGTCCACTAAAGCAAGACGATCTACATCTGGATCAACTGCGAATCCAACTTCAGCTCCAGTTGATCTTACTAGATTACTCAATTCAGTGAGATTTTCTGCGGTTGGCTCCGGATCTCTCGGGAAGACACCATCCACTTCAGTATGAATTGCTACGACTTCACAGCCGAGTGCTTCTAGTAATTCTGGCATAATTACCCCACCTGCCCCTCTAACACAGTCTAGAGCAACTCTAAGTTTCCGCTTTCGTAGCCTCTGCACATCTACCACTGAAAGCTTCTGAATGTCTGCAATATGTCTACTAGAAGCATCCTCTTCAGATTTGTAGGTGCCCAGATTATCCCAACTGGATATATTACTACTTATTCCTCCTGAAATAGAACTAAGAAAAGCACTCATTCTTTCGAAATCGAGGAAGCTCCCCTCATGAGAAACTAACTTGAGAGCATTCCACTGGGCTGGATTATGACTCGCAGAAATCACTATTCCTCCGAGAGCACCTATTTTTTCCACTTCAAGCATAGCCGTTGGAGTAGCTACTACTCCAAGGTCTAAAACATCACAACCCCTAGATATGACGCCGGCAGACACTGCCCTAGCAAACATCTCCCCAGATGTTCTGGAATCCCTGGCAATCACCAGGGTTTTACTGCCGGTAGCTTCTTGGAGAAAAGAAGTGAAAGCCCCAGCCAACTCACATACAAGCTCTGGGGTCAAAGGGTCACCGACCCGACCACGAAAACCCGATACGCTGACCATCAGACCCTCTGGAATTGTCAAAGCCATATTCTGTTATTTGGAGTTAAAAGAAAAATGAACAGTCTAGTATCTACCTACAACACTACCAATATTGCTACACGACCTCAACGACTGACCGTGGCAGAGTGACAGCTAGTTACGCTACATTACTAATTAAGGCCATGTTCCTTTATCATACACGCACGGAAAACATTGCGAGCACACGACAGATGAAAAAGCTTAACCCAGATTTCGGTTTCGGAACATTAAGTATACACGCGGGTCAAGAACCAGATCCCACAACTGGTGCAATCATTACACCCATCTTTCAGACTTCAACGTTTGTCCAACCAAAAGTTGCGGAACCGATCGACGGTTACGATTACGCCCGAGTCAAAAACCCTACTTGCGTGGCTCTAGAAGGTAATTTCGCAGCTCTAGAAAAAGCAAAGCATGGAATAGTATTTTCCAGCGGACTGGCTGCCATCGAGGCAGTGATTAAATGCTTCTCTGCAGGAGAGCATATAATCTGTGAAGAAAATACTTATGGTGGAGTGACCCGACTCTTTACAAAAGTCCTTTCAAAGCTGGGCCTGGAATTTTCTTTTGTAGATACTCGTGATTTGAACAAAATACAAGAAGCTCTTCAGCCCAATACACGTCTGATACATGTGGAGACACCCACCAACCCGATGATGAGAATCTGCGATCTCAAAGCTATCGCAGATATGGCCAAGGATAACGGCACACTACTAATGGTCGATAACACATTCGCTTCTCCGTACAACCAACAACCCTTGACACTAGGAGCAGACATTACTGTTCACTCTTCTACCAAATATCTGAATGGGCATTCTGATATCATTGGTGGACTTCTAGCAGTAAACGATTCAGACCTCGCTGACCAAATTCGGTTTGTAAGAAAATCTACGGGAGGAGTTCCAGGACCGATGGATGCCTGGCTCTGTCTGAGGGGAACTAAAACACTCCACGTGAGAATGGAACGCCACAACCAAAACGGTTTGGCTGTCGCTCAATACCTAGAGAACCATAAAGCTATCCACCAGGTAATCTATCCTGGCCTCACATCTCACCCACAATACGAGCTAATCAAAAAACAAATGTCTGGTTTCAGCGGCATGGTTTCACTCGACTTGGGGAGTCCTCACGCTGCCAGACAATTCGCTGAGAGTACTCGCATATTCCAATTGGCAGAAAGCCTTGGCGGTGTCGAATCGCTAATCAGTATTCCTGCCCTGCAAACCCACGCTTCGGTTCCTCCCGAACTTAGGGAACGAATGGGTGTCACAGAGGGATTAGTAAGGCTGTCCGTCGGGATAGAAGACATCCAAGACCTAATCGAAGACATAGAGCAGGCACTTCCCTGAGTTCCTCGTCTTCAGTTGGACTCCAGTAGCTTGCCCTCTCGAAGTGCATAGAATCCTATATGTTAGTCACGGTTCAGAGAACTTACGACCATACCTCTGGAAAATGTGCCCGCCTTTGTTAATTTCACCCACCTGCTCATCTCAACTGTCATAAATTCCTGGAGCTACAGGGTGTGACAAAACTTATAAGGACTGCGATATACGAGCACTTTCCTAACTATCTTAGGTCCTCATACAGCAAGGAACGGCGCTCCTTAACAGAGAAATGCAGATTCGGTCACTCAAGGAAACAATGGTTTCTTTCAACATTAAGTGATATCGCACGGCCCATAGCAATACTCACTGTCGTGATCACCTTAGGAACATTAAACTGACAACTCTAATGCCTTACAAATGTCCTGCAACTAACTAACTTGGAATATCAATGAGAATCCTCATCGTCGGAAATGGTGGCAGAGAACATGTCCTGGCCTGGAAAATCAGAAGAGACTCTCCCAGCAGTGAGATTTTTTCTACACGGCCCAACGGAGGCATGTTAATTGACTCGCAGCCAGTAGATATATCCCCAGGGGACATTGAATCAATTACAGAATGGTCCGTTTCCCAAGACGTAGACCTCGTTGTTGTAGGCCCGGAAGGACCTTTAGCCTCAGGCCTTGTAGATCTTTTGGGCTCGAAAGGAGTTCCGGTTTTTGGGCCAAGCAAAGCCGCTTCGCGGATCGAATCCAGTAAGATCTATTCCAAAACTCTTATGAAGCAAATAGGGATACCAACAGCTGACTTCAAGTCTTTTACAAACAGTATCGACGCACTTTCTTATATCAAAAAACGAGGCGGAGCAATGGTAGTGAAAGCTTCGGGTTTGGCTGCTGGCAAGGGTGCAATAGTTTGCGGCAACGTCGACGATGCCGCGCGTGCGCTAACCAACATCATGACAAACTCAACATTTGGACGCGCGGGGAGAGAAGTTGTCATCGAAGAATTCATGGAAGGAGAAGAGTTGTCTGTTTTCGCTCTTTCAGACGGACAAGACTCTTGTCTAATGTTGCCTTCCCAAGACCACAAACGCATAGGTGAGGGTGACTCCGGGCCGAATACTGGTGGAATGGGTGCTTATACACCTATATCGCTCGCTACAGATGCACTTCTCAGCCAAATACAGGACGAAATCATCCAACCTATTCTATCGGGCCTAGCTAAGGATGATTCAGAATTTCGAGGGCTACTCTATGCGGGCATAATGCTCACGGACGCTGGTCCTAAGGTCGTTGAATTTAACTGTCGTTTTGGCGATCCAGAAACCCAAGCAGTCCTTCCCTTGCTCGCTAGCAGTTTGCTGGATCCTATGATGGCAATAGCCAACGGCGAGAGCATCTCCGGACTCAAGCTTCATTGGAGTGGAAAAGCCGCACTGACCACCGTCTTGGCATCCTCAGGATACCCTGAGGAATACCCCAAAGGCTTACCGATACATATTCCAGAAGAAATTGCAGACGATCCACACGCTCTCATATTTCACGCAGGGACTTCCATGAGCCCTTCTGGCCTCGTAACCTCGGGAGGAAGAGTGATAGCCGCCACAGGATTAGCTGACACCTTGACTGAAGCAGCATCCAAGAGTCGTGAAATTGCGAACAAGATAGAATTTGAAGGAAAGCAATTCAGAAATGATATTGGATGGAGAGAGCTTTCACGCTCCGATACTCAGCTTTCTTAAACTTAGAACGCGACTATGCCCGAGCTGCCCGAAGTAGAGACAATCGTCAGAGATCTACAACCGATAATACCTGGAAAAACCATAGTAAACGTCCAAGTATTGCGGCCAAATATAATCAAGGGAAGAGCCGATGCTTTTACATCTGGACTCATTGGAGCAACTTTTGATTCTATATCTCGCAGAGGCAAGAACATTGTAGCCCACATGAATACCGACTGTGTCCTGGCTGTTAACCTTGGAATGACCGGACGTTTAGCGCTGGACAATGGTAATTTTACTTTGACACATCCGGCTGTCTATTTTCAGCTCGACAGTGGGAATTCTCTGATCTATGACGACGTCCGCCGTTTTGGAACATTGCAGATCTTTGGAGTAACAGAATGGCAAGAACGTTCGAAAACTTTAGGGCCGGAACCTCTATCTGCAGATTACAAAAGTTCTGACTTATACGAGAAAATAGCTATTTCTTCTTCTCCAGTACGTTCCTGGCTTTTAAATCAAAAAAATCTTGCTGGAGTAGGCAACATTTATGCAAATGAAGCCTTACACCTTTCTGGGATCCATCCACGAAGAGTTTCCAGCAATCTGACAGAAACTGAGGCGAAACAGCTTCATCAGGCCCTGCAAGATGTCCTGCTTAGTGCTATCCTGAACCGAGGAACTACACTAAGAAATTACCGTGATGCATCTGGCCGCCATGGTAAAAACAAATCATACCTTAGAGTTTATGGTCGTCATGGTCAGGCATGTTTCAAGTGTTCGAGATTAGTAGAAAGAATAGTTTTTTCCAACAGATCAGCATTTTTTTGTCCAGGATGCCAAAGGTGATTTCATAATGTCATTCTTCTTGATATTTCTACTAGGCAGCCTGCTGCTACCTAGCAAAGCAAATGCTCACACTCAGCAGACCAGCATGCTTCCAGTCACCGACTACCAGTTGGAAAATGGAATGCGGTTCATCATACTCGAAAAACCTGAATCTCCAACTGTTTCATTTGTCCTTCAATACCAAGTTGGTGGGATCAATGATAAAATTGGAAGTACTGGGACAGCTCATCTCCTCGAGCACCTGCTTTTCAAGGGTACTAACGATATCGGTACTTTAGATTCAGAGAAAGAAAGACTTCTTCTTGAACAGATGGACTTGCTTGAAGATTCCATCCTTTTGCTGGAAACAATCAACCCCTCATCACCCACAATAGACAGGCTGAAAAAAGATATAATTCAAATAGAAGATAAGGCTCAAGTCTATGTTGTTGCCAACGAATTCGAAAGGATCTTCAGTAAGAACGGAGGAAGAGGCCTAAATGCAAGCACCGATTCCGAATCAACGAAATATTATCTAGAACTCCCCTCAAACAGAGCTGAACTTTGGTTCATGCTTGAATCTGAACGGATGAACCAACCCGTTTTCAGGGAATTCTACACCGAGAGAGATGTGGTCGCTGAAGAGCGCCGATTAAGGGTTGAAACTCAACCGGGAAATCTTCTGTACGAAACTCACCTAAAGACAGCATTCACAGTCCATCCATACGGCGAACCCGTAGTCGGCCGTATGAAAGACATACAGAATTTAACTAGACAAGATGTACGATCTCATTACCAGAAATATTATGGCCCGAGCAAAGCTGTCGTAGCAGTAGTAGGAGACATAGAGACAGAACTAATTCAACAATGGGCAGATAAATATTTTGGTCATCTATCCTCTAGTGGAACCAGTGAAGAAGTCATTGCTACTGAGCCGATCCAAACCGAAGAGCGACGTGCTTCAGTGACATTTGAAGCCGAACCACAACTACGTATTGGATGGCACACAGTAGAAACTAGCCATCCAGACAACCCGTCTCTTATGGTCCTCACAGCATTGTTGACTGGAAATCGAAGCTCCCGATTATTTCAGAGGCTCGTTGTTCGAGATCAAACCGCCAGCAACATAAGCTCTTCGTTGGGCCCAGGAGATCTGTTTCCAAGGCTTTTCTCGATCAGTGTAAGTATCCGATCCTGCACAGAAACAGATCAGATAGAAAAAGCTATCTATGATGAACTAGAAACACTTGCACGAATCCCACCATCGAAGAAGGAACTCCAGAGAATTCGCAATCAAATATCTGCAGGTCAAATCCGAAGATTATCCGGGAATTTTGGCCTAGCCACACAACTGGCTCATTCCACATCTCAATTTGGAAATTGGAAACATAGTTTTGATTTGAGTCAAAAACTTAAGGAAGTTCAACCACAGATGATCAGCGAAGTGATCAAGAAATTTCTCACTCGTAACAATCGAACAGTAGCCTTGTTGACTCCAATCGACTCGTGTGTGAGATGATCAAGGTGTCTAGCTGCTGGCATTACCTCGGACGATTGAAGTCAATTGCAGTACAACTCTGTCTTCTGATCCCTGTTAGTCTGGAGGCACAGTCGCAAAACGGAGTGAGATACGAAGACCTCAAATTCGAAACTCTCGCATTCGATCAACCCAGTTCGGAAGTCCACACAATAATGGAGCAAGTCAAGGTACTGTTCCTGGAAGATCATTCACTCCCCCTTGTGTCATTGTTTGCAAGGTTCCGCGGCGGCACTTCTCATTTTAGTAGAGAGGAACAGGGGGCTGTGACGGCTGTACCAATGCTGTTGCGTTCCGGAGGGACTACACAGTTGTCCCCAGATTCCATAAACACACTGTTAGAACATTACGCAATAAATGTTTCTTTCGGGCGAGATGGTAAATCTTCCTTTAGTTCTTTAAACACCTTAACCGACTTCCTGGACGAATCCCTCTCCATTTGGGAACTTTTACTTACTCAACCAAGATTCTCAAGAGAAATGGTTCAGGTATGGCAAAACCAGGAATTAGATTACCTCAGAAGAAGTGAAAGAGACCCTAATACAATGGCTATTAGGACTTTCAATCAACTCATGTTCGGAGACCATCCAACTGGATGGACATTACGCCCTGAAGATCTAGAGCTTCAGCATCTAGAGCCAGAAGCTTTGAGGATGATTCACAGAAAAATATTCTGTCAGGAAAATTTAATTTTGGGAGTAACAGGCGACACTACTTGGCCTGATATCTTGCCAAAGATTCATAAGCTTATCGCATCCATACCCCCTTGTAAAACAAACCTCAAGAAAATCATCCCTATTCCTGTTACAGCTGATCCAGGGATATATCTTGTGCCGAACGGATTGCCACAAACGACAATAATCATCGGAAAACAGAGTCAGGTCAGTCTAGGCGAGCACAATGAATATTTTGCATCCCAAATCGGCAACTTGATCCTAGGAGGTTCTGGTCTGAACAGCCGCTTATCCAACCGTATCCGCACTCAAGCAGGACTGTCCTACTCTGCATCTTCCATATGGAGCACCCCCACTGAACCCCCAGGAGTGCTCGCGGCTATCACACAGACAAAGGGCAACTCCACCGCAGCCGTCATCACATTAATCTTAGAAGTTCTCCAAGAAATGGTAGAAGAGCCACCAAATTATAAGGAGGTTCGAGATGCAATCGCTGAAATATCCAATGGGTTTGTCTTCAACTTCCAAAGCTCAGGACAAATCGTCTCGAGACAAATGTTTTACCTCGCTCAAGATCTACCTCTCAATTGGCTTTCGACTTACCTGGAAAGGATTCAACAAGTGAGTGTCGAGGAAGTTCACAGTACTTTCAGTGAAAACTTGGTCTCGAACGGATCAGAGGACATGATAATTGTTGTAGTCGGTGACCGTAGCTTGTTCGAAGCAGAACTGAAACAATTAGGGAAAGTATACCTGGTAGCACCCAAGTAACCCCTTTTATTCCATACAGTTCTAGCTCTCTACCGGACAGCTACATGTACCGTCACCACACCTCCAGTCAAAAATCGCCAAGTCACTTCCTTGAAACCCGCATTCAGCAATTTTTTGCTGATTTTTTGAGGATCAGGAAAATCTTTGACAGATTCAGGCAAATACGTATACGCCCAAGCATGGCCCGAAAGAATTCGACCCACTACAGGCAGAATATTATGGAAATAAAAGTGATAACATTTACGAAGAATCCAGTTTCTAGGTACGCTGAATTCCAGGATCACAAGCCTCGATCCTGGCCTCAAAACCCTAGCCAATTCTCTAAAACCAGTGCCCAGATCCGCAAGATTTCTTATCCCGAATCCTACCATGGCCCCGTCAAAGCTTCCCGAGGGGAAAGGCATCATCAAAGCATCTCCACAAACTGGAAAAATATTTGTGGTAATTTTATTCAAGCCTTGCTTTAGCATCGGTAAGGCAAAATCACTGGACACGACAACACCAGAGAAAGCATCTTGCTTTACCAGTTCTAATCCTAAATCAAAAGTCCCTGCGCAGGAATCTAGATACCGGCCAGAGCTGTTCTCTCTCCATTCCAGAGAGTGAATAGCTTTTTTTCGCCATATCTTATCTATGTTTACACTTAAGAGGTGATTCAGGAGGTCGTATCTAGGTGCAATTTCAGAAAAGATCTTTTGCACCTGAACTTCCTTTCCAGGCTCTCCAGAAAATTTTTTATTATCTATCCTATTCATCCAATTACCCAGGATTGTAAAGACTAGTGGGCTCAGGAATTTTCTGGAGTGAGCTGAAGATGTTCCAGGACAACATTTGTTATACTCTGCAATGACTCAGCAGCTGCAGAAGTCGGATTAGATATTACAGTCGGGGTTCCTTCGTCTCCAGCAATCCTCACTGATGATTCCAAAGGAATCCTACCCAAGACTGGTAAACCCATATCGCTTCCTAACAAATCCACCCCACCCTGTCCAAAAACATCTATTTCCTCACTACAATGTGGACAGACTAGACCAGACATATTTTCTACAATACCTAACACTCTAGTGTTCACACGTTCAAACATCCTTATCCCTCTAGCGACATCACCTGTAGCTACGGCTTGAGGAGTGCTGACCATGACCACCCCGTCGATGTCTATACTCTGTACTAATGAAAGCTGCGCGTCACCTGTTCCTGGAGGCATATCTACAATTAAGAATTCGAGGTCACCCCATTCGACTTGTTCCAGGAATTGCTTGAGGATACCGGATATCAAGGGACCTCTCATTATCGCCGGTTGGTCTTCATCCAAAAGAAAACCTAAGCTCATCAGAAGAACTCCATGAGCTTCCATCGGTTGAATCATTTCCTTTCCCTTGTCTCCTGCCACTTCGGGGCGACCCTTGACTCCAAACATCACTGGAATGTTCGGACCATATATATCCGCATCCAGAAGACCCACCGCTTTACCTTGTAAAGCAAGAGAAGCGGCCAGATTAGTTGCAACCATGGATTTTCCAACACCACCCTTCCCGGAACTCACAGCCAGCACTTTAGTGCCTTTCCCTAGGATGTCTGGTTTTTGAGTCACCTGAGGGACTACACCAGGGCCACTTCCTGAAACCGATGAATTCGGAGGTCCGGCCTGTGCAGCTCCTTCCCCACCAACCCCAGACTGTGGCAATTGAACTTTGACCTCTACTTTCCCAAGTTCGGGCAACTCGTCCAAAACTCTCCGTGCTTCCTTAACCAATCCTGGAGGATCATTTGGTCGTGGAATAAAAGAAAACCTCACATCAGAGCCTTCTCTTATTTCCAAATTCTGCACATGGCCGCTTGCCACTATATCATCACCTGAGATCGGATGCACTATACCTGCCAACACCTCCAGTACTTTTTTTTCAATATTATCTGTGGTCATTTCAACTCCAAAATGTTTAGCTACCATCATCCAATAGTGACCTAGACAAAATGTATTGGTGATTGAGACCTAAATAGTAAGTTCTAATTGACAAGAGTCAGAATAGGAATAAAGTCGATTTCGAGATCAGACCGCTTGAACCTCCCTCACGGCTGCTACCTGCTCCCTCATACGTTTTTCTATACCTTCTTTTAAGGTCCTCATTGAAATCGGACAGCTCTCACAAGCCCCTAAAAGTCGAAGCTGAACTAAGCCTTTTTCTTCATCAAATTTCACGAATTCAACATCGCCACCATCAGCTTGGATTGCAGGACGAATGGATTCTAATACAGCATCGATCTCTTTTCGAAAGGTACTCACAATTAAAGTGTCCTATTGAATACTCTGAAGGCCTTGATGCTGCTAATCTATAACTCTGCCAACCTGAGGTCTAGTATCTTCAATTCACAAATGACCTTATTAAATAGTCCGTCCAAGAATATTATTCCCAATCTTCGATAGCACGGCCAAGTGAGCAATAACTATTCCCTGCGGTTTCCTGGAAAACCACCCTCTGGGCAATCAGACGCCTCAGGGCTATTTGATCATTTTTTTCCACAAAAACACTATTTATTTCTTCAATCGTCACGATTCCCTTGGTTTCTATGAATTGCCATATCTTCTCTTCTTTAGAAGAAACATTTCCTAAGAGTTCTAAGGACCCCCCATTGCCCTGAGCGACAGCTAAAGTTCCCTGCCGTTCCAGAACCTCAGCTACAGGATCTTGGTGGTTCGGAAGTAGCCCACTCAAAATAAAAAAAGCCTCTTGGGGGCGACTTATATCAATGAAACGCACCAAAAGTCTTGCCACAACTTCATCGGCACAAGAAAAATCCATTACTTCAATTGCTGTAAAATCAATACGTGAAAGCACTGGGGTTTTCACCTTGCTGAGCTTCTCCTCAATCACTCCCCTAACATCTCTTCCTGTCGTTCTCGTGACCAAATATGGACTTGGACTTGAATTCGATCCATGTAACACCATCCCAACGTCGATTGAAAGATAGTTCATTCTTATTTCAGAGTTCATGCTGTATCCTCTTCGGAACAACGATATTAATCTGGGTACCAGGGAAACTTGGAAGACCTTCCTGAAGAGACGCCGACTGGAACCAATGAGGAGCATCTATGATTCTTGAAGTCCCACTCCTAACAGAGATCATACCGTTCCACTTCCTCACCTGTTTCCGAATTTGTTGGATTCCCTGTCCACGCCCCATATCAGGGAAACGTGTCAAACCATGAACAAACACTGCTTCCAGCGCTCTAGTATCATCCCAGTTTTTTCCAAATCTATTTGAGTGTTCACTCGAAAGTGATCCTCTAAATCCCACTCCTAAATCAGTAACAGAAATGACAACTACTAATCGTCCCAAACGATGTGACCAATTATACGTCTGAGCTGCTACCCATCCTGCAGATTCCGCGTGTTCAATTATATTTTGACAGACCTCACTCAGCACTACGCTGAATTGGACGACAGCATTTGGAGCATAGTCGAGAGTGTTGGTCAATATCGCCCCCGCCCGCTTCTGAACCTTATCTACAACTTTATGAATATCACTATTCTGTGTGATCTGTGTAACTTCGAGAAGTACGTCAGACGTTTCCCCATCTTCTTTCTGCTCAACAAGATCACCCGTAGAAAAAATTTTCTTGGAAGCGCGGAAGAATCCCATCCTTTCCATATAACTAGTGACTTCTTCTCCCTTGGGTAGGATCAATCTTGGAGTATGACCTGTCTTGTCACGAACAACCGAACCAACTGCCAGTAAATTCACCATTCCGTTCGGATCAATCCAGCTGAGATTCATTCCATCCAAAACTACTGCTTCAGTCGAATCACTTGCCACTTCCGCAAACATTTCATCATAAGTTTGGAAATCCAAGACCCTAGGTAAAACAATTGTTCTCAACCCAACCTCCCAACACTCAGAATCTCCCAAAAGCTCTGCCCGATCATCGAAGTCCCCCAACAATACAATTACAAATGATCATGATTCACCGATGTCTAGGACGGCAAGAAAAGCTTCCTGAGGAATCTCTACTGATCCTACTTGCTTCATGCGTTTCTTCCCGGCTTTCTGTTTCTCCAACAACTTTCGCTTTCTTGTAATGTCACCACCATAGCATTTTGCAGTCACATTTTTTCTCAAAGCTTTAACGTTAGTGCGAGCTACGACTTGACCTCCAATTGCTGCCTGAAGTGCCACCTGGAATTGTTGCATAGGAATTAGAGTTTTCAATCGTCGAACTAAATCTCTCCCGTAGTCCATCGCCTTCTCTCGGTGAATTATCACAGAAAAAGCATCTACGGATTCACCATTCACCAAGATATCTAGCTTGACCAAATCTCCTATTCTGAAGTCTAGAAACTCATAATCCAAAGTTGCATAGCCTCTCGTTCCTCCTTTCAATTTATCGTAGAAATCCAGAACTATCTCAGCCAAAGGAAGTTCAAAATCCATTTCCACTCTCTCTTTATCCACATATTGCATACTTTTAAAAATCCCTCTCCGATCATGGCACAATTTCTGGATATTACCGATATATTCTGCGGGGCATAGAATCCTGGCTCGAACGATGGGCTCTGAGATCCCACTTATCGCTGCCAAATCCGGCAGGGCAGTCGGATTCTCTATTTTAACTTCAGATCCATTAGACAAAGTCACGCGATACTCGACACTGGGCACTGTAGTAATCAGATCAACTCCAAATTCCCTCTCAAGACGTTCTTGGATAATTTCCATGTGCAGGAGGCCAAGAAAACCACACCGAAATCCAAACCCTAAGGCCGTTGAACTCTCTGGGACATACTGTAGGCTAGCATCATTTAACTTTAGTTTATCTAAGGCGTCCCTTAGGTTTTCATAATCGTCACTCTCTGTAGGATAGAGCCCCGCAAAGACCATAGAGTTGACTTCCTTATAACCTTCCAATAGTTCTTCGGACTTCCAATCAGAATCAAGGATAGTGTCGCCCACTCTGGTGTGAGATACATCCTTGATCGCTGCTATGATATATCCAACTTCTCCTGGATACAGCTTCTTTTTCGGAACCCGTCCTAATCGCATAATCCCTACCTCAGTAACCTCATAGCTATAATCAACAGCGCCAAAAGTGATCGACATACCTGGTTCTACTATACCATCGACGATTCTTACATTTGGAACGGCACCTTGATATTGATCATACGACGAATCAAAAATTAGAGCTCTTAAAGGAGACCGTGGATCACCAACTGGAGGTGGAATTCGGTCCACTACAGCCTCTAAGATCGGGAGTATACCTACTCCTTCCTTAGCACTAGCCAGTAAAACCTGTTTTTTATCTATACCTAGAAGATCGGCTACTTCCTCCTGTCTTCTGTCAGGTTCTGCCCCTGGCAAATCTATTTTATTTATAACTGGTATTATTTCTAAGTTTGCCTCTAATGCTAGGAATAAATTGGACAGAGTTTGAGCCTGTATACCCTGAGTGGCATCGACTACTAAGATTGCTCCCTCACAGGCGGTCAGGGACCGCGATACCTCATAGGTAAAGTCAACATGCCCAGGTGTGTCGATAAGATTTAAGACATAGTTCTTTTGGTCAGAAGATCTGTACTGCATTCTGATCGCGTGAAGTTTTATCGTAATCCCTCTCTCCCTTTCGAGCTCATTGGAGTCTAGAACCTGCTCACGCATTTCGCGTTGATCCAGGGTTTGGGTTGACTCAAGCAAACGGTCAGCGATAGTAGATTTACCATGATCGATATGCGCAACTATGCAAAAATTTCTTATGTAATCTAGGTTCACTAGGAAGGCTTCCCTGAATCCACAGTTTTCCTACGGCTGATAGTAATAACTCAATAGTTCGGCTTGTCTCACGAAAAAACTAAGTGATCGGATTTAGGAAAGCCACTTCCAGACCATTGCGATTTGTGAACAGGTCATTAGTGTCTTTAGCTATGGCAGAGATATCAAACACAACATCACAGAGAACAGCTTCGCGACTTGACCTAATGGATCCATATACCTTGTCCCAACTAGGGGGCATGGAATGGATTGCTAAAAGAGTGGTTGAAGGCTTCATCATGGGACTCCATCGCTCTCCTCACCGAGGGTTTTCCGCAGAATTTGCAGAGCTTCGTGCATATCGACCAGGTGACGATATCCGCCACATCGACTGGCGGATGTTCGCTAGGTCTGACCGTCACTATGTAAAACAATTCGAAGAAGAAACCAACCTGAGAGCTCACATTTTATTAGATATTAGCAGTTCCATGAGTTGGAGTTCCGAACCCAAGAAACTTCCGACAAAGATTTGGTACGCACAACACTTAGCTGCCTGCATTTCTCTGTTACTCCTGCGACAGGGTGACTCCATAGGTCTGACTACTTTTCACGAATCAGTAGTCAATAGGATCAATCCCAAGGGAGGCCAAAGCTATTGGAGGCAATTCCTAAAACACTTGGTCGCCTCAAAACCACAGGGGAAAACCTCCATTGATTCCGCACTGAGTGACGTAGCTTCTAGGTTGTACAGAAAGGGACTGGTAATTCTGATTTCTGATCTATTGGTCGAACCGGAAGAAACCAGAAAAATATTGAGATCCCTAAAACATCAAGGTCACGAAATACTGGTCTTTCATTTGATCGATCCTGGAGAAAGAGAACTCCCAACTACAGGTGATACTCTATTGTTCGATCCAGAAACCAAAGACGAGTTAAACGTTAATATTGCAGATATCCGAATAGCTTATAGAGAGGCCGTAGGGCAAGCTCTGGATGAATGGTACAGAGGTTTAACTCCTTTCGGCATAGACTATGTCACGATAGGCACAGAGAGTTCTCTTTCCAAATCTCTTCGCTTTTATCTCCACAAAAGAAGCAGGCTTGGATGATGGGTGTTCTGACCCCTCTGTTTCTTTTGGCGGCCAGTGCTGGTCTCATCCCCATAATACTGCATTTATTTCATCGACATGATAGAAAACGTTTAGCATTCCCCGCCCTACGTTACTTGCTAAGGATGAATAAAGACCACGCTAGGACAATAAGACTTAGACAGATAGTACTCTTATTGCTCCGCATTTGTGCAATTCTATTTCTAGTGACCGCGGGAGCACGTCCTTTCTTGAAGGGCAATCAAGGTATACATGAACCGACGGCAACAGTGATCATACTTGACAATTCAATGAGTTCTGGCTTGATCCGTGACGGCAGCCGTGTCCTAGAGACACTAAAGGGTATGGCTCTAGAGGGAGCAGAACAATCTGGGGAAGAAGACCGACTCTGGTTACTCAAAGCCGCCGCTCCTTCGGAGCCAGCCATCACAGGATCTTTGAAAATAGTACAGGAAGCCATCCGGGCGACTGAAGTGAATGGAACAGCAAGCAATCTACTAGTGGAACTTGAGAGAGCAGCAACAATACTCTCATCCTCAAGCCTTCCATCAAAGGAGATACACCTCATATCCGACCTCCAAGCTTCGTCCTTCGGCATTCCTTTAGACCTCTCCCATATTGAGGAAATACCACTGATAGTATCGGCCCAACAGTTACTAGAGACTAGTAACACCTACCTCGACAGCTTGATTATTGGAGGCGGAATGTCCCCTCTGACAAATGAAACCAGCCATATTTCAGTGCAGATAAAGGGGACGAATGACAACTTAGAAGTACCCTTGCGGTTAGTCATAGATGATCAAATCTATGGAGTCTCTAATGGAATGCCTGGAAATTCTACCGTTTTACCTCTGGGACCTTTCACTTCAACTCAAGTGACGGGATTCATAGAAACCGATCCAGACTTTCTTAGTGTTGACGATCGGCAATTCTTTGTATTTCAAGTCCGTCCACCTTCTAGAATCGCCACATCTGGAAGCCTTCCATTTTTTCTTGCACAAGCACTGCCAGTCCTAGTAGGAAGAGAAAGGATTCAGCTACATCCTTTAACTGCTGCTGAAGTTCATGTAAGCATAGGTGGCATGGACTTAGGTAAAGCCACGTTAACCAACCAAACCGCAGTGGTAATCCCACCGATCGATCCCGTTTTACTTCCTGGACTGAATAGATCACTATTGGATGCAGGAATTCCTTGGAAATATGAAATTTCAGATCAAACTGGAGATTCCGAGCTTGCCTACTGGGAACAAGGACCAGATATGTCAGGGGTTAGTGTGAAGAGACATTACCAGCTCATATCCACTGCTTCAGGATCAAATGGGGAGGTCTTGATTCGGTTGAGGTCAGGAGAGCCTTGGCTGGTTAAAGGATTCGGTGTACGCGGCCCTTATATACTCCTTGCATCAGACTTGGATGAGGAATCTACCAACCTTCCAGTTACAGCTGCTCTTATCCCTTTTCTTGATTGGATATTATCCGAAGCCACAACTTCCAGTCCTATTAATGAAAACTATACCACGGGAGATCCATTTATGATTCCGGCGAACATAGTTGCCATAAGAAACCCCCTGGGGACTACAAAAGAAGTCAAAGAAGGAAACCTATTTCGAGCTACTGGAACTCCAGGGATTTACCAATTAATAACTAATGACTCTACAATAACACGAGTTGCTTTCAATGTGCCCAGCCAGGAATCCATCCTAGAGACTATCGAACTTCAGGCCCTCACTGATAGACTTCCCAAATCTTCGGTTCTGGTCCATGACGTCAGTGAATGGAAAAATTCCGTTTTCACTAATAAAAAAGGGGTCGAAATCTGGAAATGGTTCGTTCTCATGTCTCTTATTATCTTGATCGCAGAAACTCTTTTGGCCGCGTCGGGACTAGGCAATGACCAAGGCTCTTCTGTTCCGACTCCTACAACGGAAAATCCCTGACGATGTATCGAGGTAGCAACCTCATCCTAGATGTTCTGTCAACTTGTCCAGAGTTTCGGGAGTTTTGTTCCCTTTTCCCCGAGCAGACTCAGCAGACGTCCGTAGGCCACCTGCCGGGATCACTCTCTACCATTTTTGGCGTTGCTCTCAATAAGCACTTGTCTAATCAAGTATCGGTATTTGTAGCCCCTTCACCCCTAGAAGTACTGGAGATAGAAACTGATCTGGATACTATAGTCGGTAGAGATTCGTTCGCCGTTTATCCACAGAGAGAACAATTGCCACAGATAGGTGGAGAGTCTGACCATCAAATTACAGGAATGCAAATCGAAGCCCTCGAAACCATTCTGACCGGCAAAGCACGACTGCTAGTGACCACTATCCGAGCCCTGCAGGAACGTGCCCACATCCCGGATTCATTGGACAACCTTAGAGTCACTTTAAGAGTTGGGTCCGATTTCGGATTTTCTAAGCTAGTCGAGTGTCTCGAGGAACGTGGTTTCAGGAAATCCTCCCTAGTGGAAGAAATCGGACAATACTCAGTGCGTGGCGGAGTCATAGACGTTTTCTCGTTCGGAACCCGCGAACCTTTCAGGGTCGAATTCGATTACAACAAAATCTCATCAATACGCTTCTTTGACCTACTTAGCCAGCGCTCTGATTCTACGATTCCTGAGGCACAACTGCTCCCAGTGAATTTCCAGGGAGACACTAACAAAGATTCGTTCGTACACCGTTCACTTATTGAGCTCCTCCCAAGTGATACTGTTTTGATGAATTCTGTCGAAACTCCTTGGGGAAAAGCATTTCGGAATTCATGGGAAACCATTTCAATGATGAATGAACAATTGTCCAGTGAGAACATAGAAAACTACACTATCGAAGAATTAATGCTCCAACCAGCCATTGCCGAAAAATCTATAGCTGAGTTTCCAAGGATTAACCTAAGATTCCAAAATAATATTAGCTCAGGGCTAGTGAGCGAAAAACCACCAGTAATCAATAGAAACATGAAGGTCTTGCTCTCTTTTTTAAAAACAACAAACAAGTCCCAACAGAAGTGTATCATAAGCTGTGACAACATAGATCAACTGCAGCGCTTAGAGGAAATACTAGGTGGTCCAAAAAGCATTCCTGACAGCACCCAACTCATGGTCGGAGCACTATCGGGAGGCTTTTCATTGCCAAGTACTAACCCACCTCTACACGTTCTAACTCATAGAGAGATTTTCAATAGAATAAAAAATCCCTCAAAATCAAGACGTTTCCGTGGATCAACACCATTAGAGAGTCTTGCTCAGCTAAAGTCTGGAGATTATGTAGTCCATCGAGACCACGGAATCGGCATTTTCAGAAACCTGAACCGAGTCAAAATTCAAGGACAAACCCTAGAATCCTTAGCCATAGAATACGCCGGTGACGAAGTTCTTCAACTGCCAATCCATCGATTGGACCGGATTGAAAAATGGGGCTCTGGGTTAGAAGATGATAAGCCTACAAAACTTCATCGAATTGGAGGGAAACGATGGGATACTCTCAAAAAAAGAACCATCGACCATATTGAAAAAATTACCGTTGATCTTCTCAGGATATATGCTGAAAGAAAAAACAGTCGAGGACACCAATTTTCTCCGGATACAGCCTGGCAAAAAGAGATGGAATCCTCGTTTTTACATGAGGACACACCAGACCAGCGACTCGTAACCGAAGAAGTGAAGCGAGATATGGAGTCATCCATTCCCATGGACCGACTTATCTGTGCAGATGTAGGTTTTGGAAAGACAGAAGTGGCGGTCCGTGCAGCTTTCAAGGCCGCCCAGGACGGTAAGCAGGTCGCTGTACTAGTACCAACAACTATACTAGCCGAACAGCACTATGAGACCTTTACAGGAAGATTGGCCACTTACCCAGTCACTATCGGCTTAATTAGTAGATTTACTGGCCATAAAAAGCGAAAACAAATCCTAGACGGCATCTCTACTTCCAAAATCGATATAATAATCGGAACACACCGCCTATTATCGAAAGACGTATCTATACCAGATATTGGTCTCCTTATAATCGACGAGGAACAACGATTCGGAGTAAAACACAAAGAGCGACTCAAAGAGTTAAAAACTTCTATAGATGTCCTCACTCTCACCGCTACACCCATACCTAGGACTATGCAACTATCTCTGAGCGGAATTCGCAACCTGTCTTTAATACAAACTCCTCCCCAAAATCGTATGCCCATCCTGACCTATACTCTACCCTGGTCAGACTCTGTGATCACGCTGGCTCTTCAACGTGAACTCGATAGAGGAGGACAGGCGTTTTTCCTCCACAATTTAGTTTCAGACATGGGAGAAATCGCTCAGAAAGTACAACAGCTTGTTCCAAAAGCTAAAATTGCAATCGCCCATGGACAGATGAGTGCCCAAGATTTAAATGGGGTAATGCACAGCTTTATGAATAATGAGAGTAATATTCTTGTTTGCTCTTCAATAATAGAAAATGGATTGGATGTTCCCAACGCTAATACTGTTGTGATTGATGGGGCCGACAGATTCGGGCTATCTCAGCTCCACCAGATACGGGGACGAGTGGGGCGTTCTCACAAGAGAGCATTTTGTTACCTAATCACCCCTCTCAAAATGAAAGAGAACACAAAACAGAGGCTGAAAACACTAACAGAATACACAGAGCTGGGAAGTGGGTATTCCATTGCCTTGCGAGACCTCAAGCTGAGAGGTGCGGGCAACCTACTTGGAGGAGATCAGTCGGGATTTGCGCACGCTGTTGGAATCTCGACATATGTAAGAATGGTCGAAGAAACAGTAGCACGCATGAAAGACTCCGTCGATCATCCAAGATACCCAGCCACAGATATTTCGACTTCTCGAGGAGCTTATCTTCCTGATGAGTACATCTCGGACGACAGTCAAAAGTTGCAGCTCTATAGCCGAATATCTAAACTGGGGAAGGTTGAAGAAATCACATCGCTCCGAGAAGAAATCCTTGATCGCTTTGGAAAACTTCCTGAACCAGTAGAAAATTTACTGGTAGTAACGCAACTGCGAATCATGGGGCAAAAACTAGGTATCGAGACTTTGCTCTTCCAAGAGAGAAAAGTGCGACTAAATTTCAATCGTGGGGTATTACCTAAGTTGTCCCTTTTGGAGGAAGTTTTCTTGGAGAGTGGGATCAATGTTGAAATACGAAGGCTCACACCACTCTCCATAGTGCTTCGGGCAGGAAAACAGAGTAATTTACTTGATGAAGTAGTTAGATCGATTGAAATTTTACTAGATAGGATAGAAGAAACAGCACACTGATATGACATTGACTTATCCAATGTCAATTGACCAAGGTATTAAAGTGAATGGTAAAACAGTAATTAAACGGAACAAGATCTTTGGGATCGTCAGTGCTAGTTTGATATTTTTCTTTGGGTGCTCTGACAGTAATGACAATGTTATAGCTACCGCTGCTGGACATCGCTTGTCTGTAGAGCAGGTGGTGGAAATCTTAGCAAGACAGAACACTCTACCAAGCCAACAAGAAACCGTCAAAGCCCTCGCCGAGTATTGGATAGACTATACGCTGATGGGTGAACTATCCCTGCAAGACTCACTCCTTACAAATATCAATTTAGAATTAATACTCCAGGAAGAGTTGGATTCAGAGTTAGTCGATCGCTATTTGGAATTGGCCATACAGTTTGACACTATATTTTCTGAAGAGCAATTGATGGAGGAATGGGACAAAGATCCACCCTTGGATTCCATACGAGCGGTACATATCTTGTTAGAACTTCCAGACGAAGCTACCAACGTGCAGGCAGACAGTTTGATCGCATTGGCTTCAGATCTCAAAAGACGTTTAGAGCTGGGGGAACCTTTCTTCAGCATAGCAAGACAGTATAGTGACGATATCGGTAACGCTTCCAACGGTGGAGACTTGGGGTTTTTCCTTCCCGGCATGCTAATGCCCGAATTGGAAGAAGTCGCATACAATCTGCAGATAGGGCAGCTAAGTGAACCCTTCTTCTCAACATCAGGAGTCCATCTCTTAAGAGTGACCGACAGAAGAGCCATGGATTTCTTGTCTTCGAAGACAGCGTTCCGACAGATGATGATAGAAAGAACAGCCAGCGACGCCTACACAAAGTTCTTTAATGACCTAATTCAAACGAAGGACATTCAGATTTCTCTTGGATCAGCCACTGTTGTTAAAGAGTTGGCCAGGAATACTGGCTCCAAACTAAGTAGTGCCGCCTTGGATCGCTCCTTGGTAGACTATTCGGACGGAAATCTCACAGTCCAAGAAGGGCTAGATTTCCTTCGAACCCTGAGCGAAGACTTCCTCGAGCAAATAGCCACGGTCCCAGAAGAAAGACTGGATCAATTACTGATTGATATGACACAAGCCAAAATCCTGGTTGACCTGGCGAAAGCTGAAGGAATGCAATCCACAGATGAGTACATAGCACATCGAGACTCAGTGTTTGTTGCTTTCCTTGATATGTTAAAGGTAGAAACAGATGCAGTCGGTCTTAGAATGATTACAGTAGGAAGCGATGAGACCTACGACCAAGCTTTAGATAGAGTAGTTTTACAACTTATCCGTGAATTGCTCGCTGGAAGAAATCCGCCTTCCTTTCGTCTAATAACCGTTAACGCTAGAGACCAAATGGCTTGGTCCATTAATGACCAAGCCGTGTTGGCAACCTTAGAGCGACTAAGCGAACTGCAAGGTTTCTCGACTAACCCACTAACCGACAGTATCACAGAGTCTTTTTCTGAGCCCACTGAAGAAAACTTTACTGATTCTACTGGTGTAAATTAATGTACCAAAGAGTTTTTTTAATAAGTCAACGGAATAAAACGGACTGGGCCTATTCATGAATCTTTTAAAACAACTACAATGTCATCCCAGCTTGGGCCACTTATTGCCGACAACGACAATTTTTTTCTTTTGCTCCATAATGGTCTTTGTACTTCCTGCAAGTGGTCAAAGTCGAATTCAGGATGATAATGTGGTTGAGAGGGTAGTTGCTCTAGTGGGTGACTCGGTAATCCTGATGACCGAACTCGATGAATATTTAGTGACTCTTGAAGCAGGAGGATGGGCTAGGCCTGATGACCCCGAAGAGTTTCTCACAGTAAAAACTCAAGTCCTAGATCAACTGGTCAACCAACAACTCATTCTGCTAGAAGCCATTAAGGATACTTTGCTGACAGTGAGCGATGAGGAACTTGAAGATAGGGTCCAGCAAGAGGTGGAAGGACAGATCAGGCAATTCGGAACGACCAAACAATTCCAGGATGCCTTAGCCGAACAAAACATGACGGTCAGTCAGTTCCGCGAGCAACGAAAGAACATGATCAGACGTGATCTCCTACAGGAACGATATTTCGCCAAAACTGGCAATGCCGGTAACGGAGTTACTATAACGGAAGATGAAGCGAGAGCATTCTTCGAAGAGAACCGCGCACAATTTCCGCAACTTCCAGCTACCATACTTTTTGAAAATTTCATTTTGTCGCCAGAACCCAACGAGATTTCCAAGGCAGAAGCTCTTGCAGAAGCAGAAAGACTACTCCAAATGGCCATATCTGGAGAACAAACTTTTGCCGAATTAGCAACCCGTTTCTCTGACGGTCCATCGGCACAATCCGGTGGAGAGTTGGGTTGGATTAGACATGATGGAAGTATGGTTTCCCAGTTTGAAGATGAAGTTTTTAGCCTTTCGCCTGGGCGTATAAGTTCACCCATTGAAACCGAATTTGGTTATCATCTCATCTTGCTAGAACGTGTCCGCGGAGGCGAAAGGCGTGTACGCCACCTTCTGGTTGAACCAGAAATAGTCGATATGGATATAGAAGCTAATGTAATAAGATCCCGTTCCTTTGCAGAACAACTGGCGTCTGAGGAAAGGGCTGATGAAAATCTTGGGGTGAAACCAGACACACTGGATCTTGCACTTGGTCAAATTGCAGAAATATCTCCAGAGTATGCAGCTGCAATGGTGAGTTCTCAGCCCGGCGACATCGTTGGTCCTATTCAGCTGGCAGGCCCCTCGATGGAAAACAGCTGGGGGGTAGCGAAAGTCATCGAAATGAAGAGAGGTGGAACCAGTGAATTTGAAGACGTCAGAGAAATGATTGAAGATCGACTACGATCAATAAGAAGTGCTGAAGACCTCATAGAAGAGCTAAGAACTCAAACTTTTATTGATATAAGACTTACCCCGAAGGAAATTCCTTGAGACACCAACATGACCTGTAATAAATTAGCTATTACTCTAGGGGATCCAAGAGGAATCGGCCCCGAAATAATATCCCGACTCAGGCCCAGGTTACTGACTGAATTTTCTGATGTGGATTTCATTTGTTTGGGTCCAGAGGGTTTCGACCCAAAAATCGGTGATTATTTATCAGTAGGTATTTTTGAAAATACTGAAGCTTCAGCAGGCGTCATGTCTGCTTTGAGCATTGAAAAAGCTTGCTCTCTGGCCCTGGCGGGTTCCGTAGACGGCATAATCACAGGTCCCATCCATAAGCCAGCATTGAAAGCGGCGGGCCGCAAAGACTTGGACCACACCAGCATGTTGTCTAGGATCACAGGAAGCCCCGATGTAGGTATGTTGATGAATGCTGAAAACCCTCTATCTAATTTTCCCTTGAGGGTACTTTTAGCTACAACCCATATACCGTTCCGAAAAGTCGCCGATGCAATCCATGAAGATCTACTAATATCACAGGCGACACTCCTACACCAATCACTGTCCACATTCTGGAATATCAAAGACCCTAAAATTGCTCTCTGCGCACTAAATCCACACGCTTCAGATTCTGGACTTTTTGGTAACGAAGAGGAGAAAATCTTTTTACCTGCTGCAGACAAACTCTCTGATATGGGATTAAGAATATATGGACCACACCCCGCTGACACGGTGTTCATCAGGGCACTCAACGGCGAGTTTGACGCAGTCATAGCTCCCTATCACGATGTCGGTATGGCCGCATTTAAAACAGCCACCTTTGGTAAAGGAGTCAATGTTACACTAGGACTACCTTTCATTAGAACATCCCCAGACCACGGAACTGCATTTGACATAGCAGGCAAAGGAAAAGCAAACACCTCCTCTATGTTGGAAGCTGTCCAATTGGCGATTCTCATGTCTAAAAATTCTTTTGACACTCAATCGTCCTAGGTCTAGCTTTGGCAACAGAGATCCTGGAAATTGGGAAATTAAAAAATCGAATAACTTACAACTCCGATCACTACTTTGATCAAGTTCACTTCTGTCACTAAAAGATACTCAGAACCAGAACCAGCCTTAAAGGACGTGACCTTCAATCTTGAGGCAGGTCAGTTCTCATTTATGACAGGACACTCTGGATCTGGAAAATCCACTGTTTTAAAACTGGCACATATGGCCGAGCGTCCAACATTGGGAGATATCTTCGTTAATGGCTTTTCCTCAAAAAGGACTGCCAGAAGAGATATTTGGAAACTAAGGCGTCAGGTAGGCTTTATCTTTCAGGATTTTCGGCTTTTACCCAATCGCACAGTCCTGGAGAATATTGCTTTTGTGCTCGAGGTTATCAATACACCCAGTAAAGAGATAAAAGAGCGATCCAGGATACTATTAAACAAGGTCCAACTGGAAGCGAAGAGCGACCGCATGATCGAAGACCTTTCCGGTGGCGAGCAACAACAAGTAGCCATTGGAAGGGCGCTTGCGGGTAATCCAGTACTTCTCCTAGCAGACGAACCCACAGGCAATCTAGACACCGAATCCACAAAAAATATCATGGATCTTTTTTGGTCAATCAATCAAAGTGGAACCACTGTTTTAATGGCGACACACGATCTGAACCTTATCCAAGATCATCCGCAAGCCAGACTTTTAGAATTGCATAGCGGAAAATTAATAAACGATTCTGGAATCAAGGCGAGCTATTAAAATGGAGTTTGTATTCAGAGAGACTTTAGCTTCTCTACATCGCTCTCCCCTTTTGACGGGGCTATCCATATCGATGATATCCCTGGCCCTCTACATTCTAGGCTTATTTGCGCTCACCGTTCATAACTTTTACCTGGTATTAGAGGAAATGGAAGAAAGAGTGCAGGTAGTCGCATACATACGAGATGCCGCTACTCCAGAGGACATTGCGAATTTACGACAAATATTGATTTCAGCTCCAGAAGTCGCAGAAGTAACACTCGTTACTAAAGCCGAAGCTCTACAAAAAGCCACTAGGGAATTACCAGAGTTTAAAGATATTTTTTCGAATCTTGGAGACAATCCCCTCCCTGCCTCTCTCGAAATACAACTTAGGCCAGATAGTCGCACTCCTGAACGAAGCCAGTCGGTCGTTATCTCAATCTCCTCACATCCCATGGTCGAAGGAGTCGAATCTGGGCAAGAATGGGTTGAAACGTTTTTTGCACTCAGTCGAATTGCTGGAGCCGCCTCACTGCTCTTTGGAGTAGCATTTTCTGTCGCCTCTTCCCTAATCATCGCTTCTGTAGTGAGGATCGGTGTACTAGCTCGGAGACAAGAAATTGAAATCATGCAACTCGTGGGCGCAAAAGATCGCTTTATACTCTATCCCTTCTTGGCGGAAGGCGCGTTGACAGGGCTAACGGGAGGTATCTTAGGGATATTCCTAACTTATGTGACGGCACGCTTGATGACACAGTATGTCTTTACAGTGACCTGGATTCCTGCTTCTTGGATATTGATTGGAATGATATCAACCCTAACCTTAGGAATCATTACTAGTGGGGTTTCTGTTCAGAGACACCTCAAGGAGATTTGTCCTTGAGGTACGCTCTGTCCAAGAATCTCTGGGTACTGCTAGCTTATTCCTTAATTCTGAATATTACAGAGGGACAGTCCCAAGAACTGACTTTAGTAAAAGAACTCACACAGAGCCAGCAGAGGCTCAACTCAGTACGTGAACGCCGCCTGCAACTCCAGCAAGAAATGCAACTGTTAGATAAAGAAATTCACGATGTATCTTCAACGCTTGTTAACATGGAACAACAAATAAGCGCATCACGATCCGTTTTAGACGAGATGCGCTTCCAAACAAAGACTCTCTCCAACCAGATTGATAATTCCCAGAAAGAACTCTTCCGAAACAAAGATCAAAAATCGCTAAGAACTGCAGTCTTAAACCGCCGAATAAGAGATATCTATAAGAGAGGACCACTCCACACATTAAGGGTCTTACTCAGTTCTGAATCTTTTTCGGAACTTCTCACTCAGTATCGATATTTATACCTAGCTTCTTATAGGGATCGATCCATCCTTACAGAGGTCGAATCTTTGGAAAAAGGCATTCTTGACCGGACCCGAGAAATCCAAGAGGAAATCTCCCATTTGAGCTCGCTCCAATATTCTGGGTTAGTGGAAGTTACAGCTTTAAGAAACATCGAAAAAAAGTATCAAGAAACCTTACTAGACTTTAGAGAAGAAAAAGACTCTACTAATGGTGAGATTCAAGAGTTAACTGCTGATGAAAACAGAATCGGAAACCTGATCGACAATTTAGAATCTCGGAGAGCAGAACTTGCTCGGAGAGCAGAACTTGCTCGGAGAGCA
>JAPKDG010000069.1 GCA_028822645.1 Longimicrobiales bacterium
TCTCTAGTTATTGTTGGACGGGCCTTCAGCTTCATCAGAATTGGCTTCCAGGTAAGCTGCTGAAAAGCTTTCAATCTCTGCTTGTACCGTCTCGACTATGTTTGCCTGGAGATCTTCTGCTGAACCGATTCCCATTCCTGTAGAATACCAAGTCACTCCTTCTGGCAAACTGATTTGGGAATCGCGAGTCATTTGGATAGACTGGTGCATTCTGACTGAAATGAAGTAGGCCACAGTACCTTGATCTACTAAGCACTGTGAAGAAACTCGTAATTCTGGCAAGGCTGGGTTTCGGAGCATCTCTTGTTCTGTCAGAAGTTCGACTTCAGACTCTAATAAAGCCCGTTCGACGACGGCTTGTGTCTCGTTAGTATTTATCCCAGCTAGTTCGCATGCAGCATTTGTAGAGGTGCGAACGAAGACACCTCCGATTCCTTCCAGAGTATAGTTATTCCAAGCGCTGTCCTGGCCTTCTGCATTAGCAGGTACGCTCGATAGAAATAATGCTATTAAGAATGCTATTAAGGTCGATTTATTAAAGAGTTTCATTTTGATTATTTCCGCATCTAGGGATTTTAGCCACCGCAGGATCGGCAATTGTGGTTATTTTTAGAACCGAGCTTTTCTAATAAAGCGATGGTTATTGGGTGAGGTTGGGCCCTTTGCTCCGGACTATTCGCCAAGTCTGCGGTAGTTTGCCCACGGCGACTGATTACCTTAACGTCAGCACCTTGAGATACAAGATAAAGTATGGTTTCGTTATCTCCTCTGGCAGCTGAATGGTGAAGAGCGGAATAGCCGTCTTTATCACGAAGATTAGGGTCAATTCCAAGCTCTTCAATCAAATATTTGGCCGCGGGTAGCCAGCCGTCAGGAACTCCTCTGTGTTGCTGAGCAACACGAGAGCTTCCGAATCCGACTCCAGTGGCTGCGTGTAGAGGATGGACGCCCAAGTCTCCATGCTCTACTGGGGGAAGGCCTGAAGGGTCTTCCTCGTCTTCTGGTTGGTTATTTCCCAAAAAGAATCTTCTTCGGGGGTCGACAATGTTGTATGTCCAGATATTTGGATCCGCACCATGTTTTACTAGCAATTTCATAGCTTCAACGTCATGGGCATATGAAGCTCGCCAAAAGGGCGTTGCTCCGGAAAAATCTACTCCCATCCTTCCAGCATTATATGCAGCGTACCAGATGTGAGTACTAACTCTTTGATCTGGGTCCGCTCCAGCAAGTAGTAGGTCTTCCATTAGCTCTAGATAATCGGTTTTCTGTTGGCGGAAAGCCTGGGGCTGAGGGTACCAAGTTCTCAAAGACCACTCAATGTTTAAGGTGGCGAACAAGGGGCCGGCTCCGTCATCACTAAGAATGTTCGGATCGGCATCAGCCTCCAGAAGTTCTTTGGCGAGATCGTAATTCCCATTAATGACTGCTACCAAAAGAGGGCTGGATTGGTCACCTATCGTGGTTTTATTGACATCCGCACCCCCTTTGATCAAGAGCCGTACTGATTCTATATTGCCATCTCTTGCAGCAAAGTGTAGGGCCGTAAATCCACCTTGTTTACCGATTTGTTGGATGGAGGAAAGGACTTTAGGTCCCTTCGGCGTTTCAACTTTTTCAGTGCTAAGATAGCCTGCAGGGTTAGATGATCGGTTTCCACCCCCTGGTGGTCCTCCTCTGCTATCCTCCTGGTCGTCTTCGGGCTGTGGGTCTTCTGCAGCTTCTCTTATTCTCCTTCTCCGATTACGTATTTCCGTAGCATTTTTGGAAATTTCTTCGTAATCTTTCACGTTATTTGCGATACTCATGTCAGCTCCTAAGTCTATTAGGGCCTGCACGGCATCCGGGGCGTTACGCGTGGAGGCAAACATGAGAGGAGTACGGTTTGAGTATGTATCGAGGGAGTTGACGTCACCACCCCCCCCAGCAAGAATATTGATGAGTTCTGCAGAATTAGATTCCGCAGCAAAGTGCATAGCAGTCACACCTGTAGCAGTGTACCTGTTCGGATCCGCACCAGCTACGAGGAGTTTCTCTACTACGTCACTATGGCCAGCCCTGCTGGCCATATGAAGGGGTGTATATCCACCGAGGCGACTGGTCGGCCCCGGGTTAGCTCCAGCGAAAAGAAGTACTTCTATCATTTCTATTTCATTGTTTAATGATGACCAATGAAGTGCCGTAAGACCATCTGGCTGCGCGGCATTTGGATCCGCTCCCTGTCGGAGAAGTTCTCGGACAGTGAGGACATCGTTATTTTGAGCGGCATCTGCTACTGGAGCCTCATTGGGAGCACCTGCAAAGAACACCAAAAAAATCAGTACTGTTCCCAGCAAGCTCCGAAATCCGTTCTTCTTTCCTATTGATGACATAACCTATCTCCTGTCCTTAACTTTTAAGATCTCAACAATTTATGTAAAATTTTGAAGTCGTTTAGATTGAGAATGTACCAGTACTATTCCCGAAGGTTCCTATGTCATCCACTCCTAACTTGTGGAGAAGGTCTAGCATTGCGTTCGCCATCGGTGTTCCTGCTGGAGCTTTAATATGGCGACCACCTTCCAATGCTCCGTTGGCTCCACCTACAAAGAATAGCGGACAGCGAACATGGTTGTGTAAATTACTGTCTGCCATTGCTGATCCATACATGATGGCGGTTTTATCCAACAGATTTGAATCTCCTTCCGTAGTATTTTTAAGCTTCTCAAGGAAATATGGAAGCATCGCAACATGATATGCATTGATTTTTGCGAAATCTTTGATTCTATCTTCTCGGCCACCGTGGTGTGATGCCGCATGGAATGGACTCCCACTTCCACTTTCTGGATAAACTCTTGGTGAAGCGTCACGCCCCATCTTGAGAGAGAAGACTCTGGTTGTATTAGATGTAAAGGCGAGGACCTGAAGGTCAAACATCAACTTCATATGCTCAGCAAATTCATCCGGGACGCCAACTGGAGCTTCAGGAATGTCACGTTCCTCTCCACTCGCATTTCGGGCTTCTATCCGTTGAATGCGTTGCTCCAACTCACGGATATTTTCCGTGTACTGGTCAAGCCGCAGTCCATCGGCGGGACCCAGGTCTCTACGTAGGGCAGATATTTCTTCCAACATCCAGTCTAGGATACTTTTGTCCGCTTGTCGTCGCGCGGTTCTCTGCTCTGCGCTTCCGCCAGCACCGAAGAGCATTTCGAAAACGGCACGTGGGTCTCGCACCATCGGCAGGGGTTTATTGGGTGAAGCCCAACTGATGTTGTCAGTGTATGCACAGGCGTAGCCGTATGCGCAGCCTCCAGCTTGGTCTACGTTCTCAATGGTGAGTTGGACTGAAGGAATCGGAGTCTCGTGTCCATATTTGTTCACATATAATTGATCTAGTGAGGTTCCTATGTGAACGTCGGAGCCCTCGGTTTGCTTAGGATGAGCCTGAGTCATGAAGACGGCTGCTGTACGGAAGTGGTCACCCCCGATCTCTTGAGGAGAGAAGGCATCTGCCATTCTGGAATCAGTGTTGCTAACGATAGTCAGGTAGTCCTGGAATGGTTCTAGTGACCTAAGGCTCGTTGGAGTCAAGTCGAAGTCCCGCCCTTCCGCTCTGGGGTTCCAGAGATTCAAAGAGGAGCCCAATTCATTACATCCTGCCGCTCCGTGCACCTGTTCAATGCAAACAAGACGGGTCCGTTCTGCTGCGATGCCTTCAGGGCTAGATGCCCAAGCGCTTTGAGCTGGGATCATCGCATCAAAAAGTGGTAGGCCCATGGTAGCTCCTACTCCACGCAACATGGTACGGCGGGAAATGTGTTTTCTAGTAATAAATTCCATCGTTCTAAGCCTCTTTGGAGGTTTTACATTCAGGCATGGAAGGTTGACATAGGTCAGTTTTCCATGCGAGTATCTTCTCTTTTACAATCATCTTTAGTTGCTCTCCGAGCTATCAGTCACGATCTCTTCCCATTGAGCAGTTTGGAACGCTGGGCTTTCTACAACTCCCAGTATAAAATCGGAAATTCGGTAGTCATGCCCTGCTGCTTCTCGGGTAATCTCTCGTACTGTTGGCATGTCGTAGTATTCGACCCTTCTACCCAAAGCATAGGCCATCAGATTCGAAGCGAAAATGCGATAGAACGCTTCCGGTCTTTTTAAGAGAGCATTTATGAGGTCTGCGGGACCAGTGAGAGGAGTTCCATCGTAGAGTTCCCCTACAGGATTAATTAAATTTCCCTCATCTCTAAGCCTGTAGGCTCCAGTCACGTCAAAATTCTCCAGGGCGAGACCGATCGGATCCATCACGATATGACAAGCCATACACACTGGGTTGGCACGATGTATCTCCATACGTTCTCGGACTGTCAGAAACCGTCCATCTTCGGCACCTTCTGTTTCTTCAAATGCAGGAATATTTGGTGGGGGTGGAGGTGGGGGTGTGCCGAGCAATACTTCCAGTACCCATTTTCCCCTCAACACTGGAGAAGTCCGGTCAGCATGGGAGGTCATTGCCAATATACTTCCATGTCCCAAAATGCCTCTGCGAGTTTCATCTGGGTATGTGACCCTCTGAAAATCTGATCCAGTAACTCCTGGAAAACCATAGTGTCGAGCCAATCTTTCATTGATAAAAGTGTAATCGCTGGTCAACAATTCCATTACGTTCAAATCTTCTTCGATAACATGAGAGAACAATAATTCCGTCTCTCGTGTCATTGATTCAGAAAGAGTTCCATCAAAGTAGGGATAGGTCAGGGCATCTGGAGAAAGTTTCTCCAGATCCTGCAACCTTAACCATTGAGATCCGAAGCGTTTCGCTAGAGCATCCCATGCTCGGGGATCTCTAAGCATTCTTCGAGCTTGTCTTTCTAGTTCTCCTTCACTGCTGAGTTGCTGATTGGAAGCTAATTCCAATAGTTCTTGGTCGGGAGTGGATCCCCAAAGGAAGAATGAGAGTCTTGAAGCAAGGTCTGTATCACTGATGCGATGCGATGATCCAACCATCGCACCTGCTGGTGCTTCTTCTATCCGGAATATGAAATGAGGGCTAGCTAGGATGGCTTGAAGAGCACTTCTTATGCCTCCTTCAAAATCTCCATTTTCGGCTCCTCGGTCATAAAAAGTCATCAATCCTCTTATGTCATTTTCTTTAAGGGATCGACGATAGGCCTGAGAAGCTATCCGTCCTACAATTTCTTCAGCACAGGGCCTGGCCTCACCTGGACTGGTCGGTCTGCAACTGAAGACCTTGAGTCTGGCAGGTGTATCTGAAACGCCAGTTACTTCATAGGGGCCGAGTATGGTTAGGCGTTGTAAATGCGGCATTGTAGTTACACCGTATCCGATTCCGATCTGGCCATCGGCCATTGTATGATCAATTGGCTTAATCAGATCAGCAACTTCCCCTTCAAATTGCTTCAGGAAAGCGGCGGTAACTCGCTTGGGGCCAGCACGGACATACATGGAATCGGTCAACATGTTCAAACCTGTTGGTTCGGATTCGGACATCCAAGGGTCAACAGTCATCAATGCAATCCGTTCGCCATCGACGGACACTTCTATCTTTTCTTCACCAAAAGTTCTGCCAAAGACTTCTCCTTCAACCGCTGGGTAGGGTTGAATATGGAAGACGTATTTACCATCGGCTGGGAAGTTATGAACAACCGACAATCCCCCTCGTGTTCCGAATGGCGCTCCTTCTACTCGTTCTTTTTGTGACAAAGTTTTTGGAAGACGATAGCGAGTTGAGTTTGATTCTGCTTCAGGATCTCCCAATGCCAAGCGGCTGATATGGCCGGCTGCCCTCAGGTAGCCCTCCATGACTGTGGATGAAGGCCTCTGAACGTCGGCAATATTGTCGAAATTAGCGCTCTTGGTGTCTAGCGGAAGGAAAACGGCTACGTCTATGTCTATTCCCAGCAGATCCCTGACTGCGTTGGTGTACTCAACACGATTTAACCTTTGAAATGTTCTATAGCCGGGGTTTGGATTCTCTGCATCAGCTCGATCTAGATTTTCTTCCAAGGCTAGAACCAAAGCCTGCAGGGTGTCTCCCTGGGGTCTTGGCATGCCTCGTGGAGGCATCATACCCGCTCTGAGTTTACGAACCATTTTCTCTGCAGTTTCTGCGCGATTTGACGCTTCTTCTACAGCGAAGCCACTTAGGGACATATTTCCTGTCATCATTGCGTCATTGTGACATACGACGCAGTAGGTCTGAACCATGGCAGTCAATTCAACTGATTCAATCTCTAAGGTTTCGTCAACAGAGTGGGAAAGAGGCTGGTGTGGTGCCGTATTTATGACTTCCTCGTAGGCAACTGTCTCGAGGTTAGAGGCTGGGTTGCCAGCGTCGGCAGTTTGACCAACAAGCACTAGGATCATCCCTAAAGCTGTCAGTATCGAAGGTAATGTATTCATCCCTTTTTATATCCCACTACTGATGTCTATAGAAAACAAAAAAGTACTCCTTAGATATTTTGTTCAAGAAAGCACGCTCATATGTTCAGAAAGTCACCATTGAGACGGAGAACCTTGAAGGGCTTCCCCACAACCAGACTTTGCTCTAAAGATAGTGTAGAGAAAGGCTTCTTGGCCAGTGTAGCATATGGAATATTGTCTAAATGGGGCTTTTAATGGGGGTTTGAGCGGTCAGGAAGGGGATAGATATCGGCACAAAGGCCTTGTTCTGATCATTGGACACTGAGAAGGCTGTTGGCTTTAGTAATAAATTAGGACCAAGGCCTTGGGTCATGTCGTGCTATCTAAATCGTTCTTTGGCCATGTTGCATTAGGCACCGTGAAGTGTAGCTGGACACGAGTTTGTTTGGATATCTCTCCTGCTTCTCGGTATATTTTCATCTGTGAAAGATATGTTTCTCCTATCTCTTGAATTTCATCTTTTTCTAGTTTGTGCGTCTTAAAATCTACCACTAGTGCTTCTTCACTGGGCGAACCAGTGCGGTAGAGATCAAAGGCACCTATGCACCACTTCTTAGGCTCTGCGAGATGGACAAAGTTTAGCTCTCGATAGTG
>JAPKDG010000023.1 GCA_028822645.1 Longimicrobiales bacterium
GTAGCTTGAATCGACTGGAAAAAGCCCTCCTTGTTTGGGCTAAAGAATCAATCGACATCATCTTTCCTGGATATACTCATCTTCAACAAGGACAACCTGTCAGAGCGGCGCATTGGGTATTGTCCCATTTTTGGCCCCTAGACCGCGATAGGAAGTTTTTAAAGGATATTAGAAGACATGCGAGTGTTCTCCCTTTGGGATCTGGGGCAATCGCGGGCTGTCCCTTTCCCATAGATCGAAAACTCATATTGGCCGAACTCGAATTTTCGAAGTTGTCGGAAAACAGCATGGATGCCGTGAGTGATCGTGACTGGGCACTTGAATTGAGTTTTGCTGCAGCTAGGGTAGGAATACATTTATCTCGTTTGTCTGAAGATTTAGTCTTATTCGGTTCGTCAGAATTTGGGTTCATCAAACTAAGTGATGGTTTCAGCACAGGTTCAAGTCTGATGCCCCAAAAGAGAAACCCAGATGTGGCTGAGCTTACCCGTTCTAAGTCAGGTCGTCTGGTGGGAAACCTAATGTCGCTTTTGACAGTATTGAAAGGATTGCCAACCGGATACAACAGGGATTTGCAAGAGGATAAACATAGCTTGTTCGATTCAATAGACACATTACATATTGCACTTCCTGCCATTGAGGGTGCGATTGAAGGAGCTGAATTCCAGGAAAAAATGATTAGAGAAGCTCTAAGTGGTCAACTATTCGCTACTGACGTGGCTGATTATTTGGTCCAGAAGGGTGTTCCTTTTAGGGAAGCCCATGAGACTATTGGCAAGATTGTGAGGATCTCGGAAGAGCAGGGCTTTGCATTAGATGAGGTACCCTTAACCACTCTCCAGTCCTTAGATCCACATTTTGAATCGGATGTCTACGACCTGTTTTTTTGGGAACGTTCAGTCGAATCTCGTACCGTCAGGGGTGGTACTTCTCAAAAAGCTATCCAGTCTCAACTTGACGCTGCTGAAGAAAGTATCGAATTGGAATAAGTTGATCACTGTTCCAAGACGTGAAATTATTTTAATATTGGTCTCATCAACCATTCGATTAACTAGAATTTTATATTTTGGGAGGTAGTATGTCTGAGATACCTGGAAGTGACGATCGCCACTGCTTAGATGGTTTGGATCTTCCCCTGGGTAAGCGGGTAAGGTTGAATAGGTTGCTTTACGGTCGTGGACTGAAGAATGGAACACTGCTAATTCTTCCTATAGACCAGGGTCTGGAGCATGGTCCAATAGATTTTTTTGTGAATCCACCCTCTCAGTCTCCAGATTTCCAATGGCGGCTGGCCTTGGAAGGAAACTATAACGCTGTTGCTTGTCATTATGGACTAGCAAGAAAATATATGGGCAAGTACGCAGGGGATGTTCCCTTACTACTGAAAATAAATGGAAAAACTAATATTCCATCGGACGGGGACGCTTTTTCTCCACTTACTGGAAGTGTGGAAGATGCGGTGTCTCTAGGAGCTGATGCCGTGGGTTATACTTTGTACGTGGGATCTCCGAAACAGGATGAAGATTTTCGCCAATTCCAAATGATCCGGGAGAAGTGTGATAAATACAATATGCCTTTGGTTGTGTGGTCATATCCGAGAGGATCTGCTATCGCAGAGAAAGGTGGTAATGACAGCCTCTACGCAGTGGACTACGCGGCTCGAGTGGCACTAGAGCTGGGAGCTGACATAGTTAAACTGAACATACCCAAAGATGCCAATTATCCCGGAGGGAAACCCACAGAGTATTCATCAATTGACTACACATACGCTGGAGCAGCTGAGAGAGTGGTCCGATCCGCCGGGAAATGCCTCGTACTGTTCTCCGGGGGTAGTAAGTTAGGAGACGATGATCTAATGAACAAAGTTAAAATTTCTATGAAAGCAGGTGCTACTGGTCTAATTTTTGGAAGAAATATGTGGCAGAGGCCTTTTGAGGAAGCTCTTTCAATAACTGAGCGAGTCCAGAATATCATGCGAGGTTTCGGGGTATGATTGAATTCGTGCGCGATAAAAGTGGGAGAGTGCGGATTGGAAGCTGAAAAATCAAAGGAAGCAGTTGGGCGAGAGGCCGCTATGTTGGTACAGAGTGGAATGCGACTTGGTTTAGGCACAGGCTCTACGGTTGCTCATTTTCTCCTCTCTCTTTCTGAGCGTATAGAGAACGGTGGCCTTACTGATATACTTGGAGTTCCGAGCTCAATTTGGACTGAAAAAAGGGCTTTAGAATTGGGGATCCCATTGACTTCTCTAGCAGAAAATCCGGTGCTAGATCTGACTATAGATGGAGCGGATGAAGTTGATCCCAACATGAATCTGGTAAAAGGTTTAGGTGGAGCACTTTTACGCGAGAAGATCATCGCCCAGGCATCTCGACGATTAGCCATCATGGTCGATGAGAGCAAACTGGTTGAGAACCTTGGAACTAAATCTCCGGTCCCAGTGGAAGTTGTTCCGTTTGAGTGGGGTATTCACCTTGGATTCATAGATTCAATGCAAGCAGATGCTAAACTAAGAGTGACTTCTGAAGGGAATACTCTAGTGACTGACAATGGGAATTTTATCTTGGATTGTTTTTTTGAAGATGGATTACAATATCCAGAAGAATTTGAACAAAGATTGGCTTCACGAGCCGGAATAGTAGAATCGGGATTATTCATACAGATGGCCACTGAGGTCTTAGTGGGCAAGGTTAATGGTGTAGTTAGTACTCTGTATCCTAAACACGGAGATCTATAATGGTGAAAATAGCTCCTTCTATTCTATCCGCTGATTTTGGTCGATTAGCTGAGCAGGTGGCTGAAGCAGAAGAAGCTGGTGCTGACTGGATACATGTAGACGTCATGGACGGATCTTTTGTACCAAACATAACCATTGGTCCTGCGGTTACAGAAGCAGTGAGATCGGCCACGGACTTGCCAGTGGATGTTCACTTGATGATTAGAAATCCGGATCAGCATTTGAGTGCTTTTGCCGATGCAGGCGCCGACTATTTGACTGTTCATCAGGAGACCTGCATACACTTGCATAAAACGATTAGTTCTATCCGAGAACTGGGGGTGAAACCGGGGATAACTGTAAACCCAGCTACTCCACTTCAAGCGATTGAGGGCATTCTTTCTTATGTGGATTTAGCTCTGGTAATGTCGGTGAACCCTGGCTTTGGCGGTCAGTCTTTCATTCCTTCGAGCACCGAAAAGATAGAAAAATTGAAGGACATGATCGACCGTAAATGCTTGGAAGGGATAGAATTGCAGGTAGATGGAGGAATCAACATTGATACTGCTGCTTCTGCTGTGAGTGCGGGGTCAAGTGTCTTGGTGGCTGGGTCGGCGGTATTCCGACACCCGAAAGGAATCAGCGAAGCTATCCACCTTTTACGCAGAGCGGCTTCTGGAGAACTGTCGTAACTAATTCTATGCCCCCTTACACATTATTGGCAATTTTGGCTCATCCAGATGATGAAGTTCTGTGCGCTGGAACCTTAATGGCACAGAAAGCGATGGGAAGCCGAGTGGTGGTACTATGGCTCACTAAAGGCGAAATGACCAACGCTTTTGGTGACCTCAGCTCAGGTGAAATCGCAAAACGTCGCCAAGATTTAGGTTTCGAGGCTCTAGATATCATTGGTATAGAAGGAAGATTTCTTGATCTTCCAGATTCGGCGGTTGAAGTAAGTGTTCAAGCGTCCCAAAAAGTTGCCAACATCGTAGCAGATATCAAACCAGATGGAATACTTACATGGGGTGATGCTTGGGTGAGAGGATTTAGGCATCCTGATCACCAAGCTACAGGAGAAATCGCCAGGAACGCCGTCAATTTTGCTAGGATAACCAAGGTGGTAAACCCTGAAGATCCTCATAGAGAATTTTGTCCGATATTTACTATGAGGGATATTCATTCAACTTTGCCCGCTGTGGCCGTGGATGTTAGTGGTCACGTGGATAAGATTTTTCAGGTAGCGGATCATTATCGAAAAGCTATTGGTTTTGGGGATGTTGAATGGTTGAAAGCACGCTTACAGTCATCCGGTTCAGACTGGGGTTCTGATTACGCTGAAGTGTTCGATGCCTGGGAGACAGGTGGAGGTTTGACTGAAACCTTGCTGCCGTACCTTGCCGCTGATTTTGATCACCATCCAGCGAGGTCTTGTGATAGCAAATACTAGCCAATACCTGCTCGGGGTGAGAGGAAAACATCAATCCTTTGAATCTATAGAGAAAAAAGGCATATGAACTCCTTTTTTTTTCGCAGTGAATTCAAGGAGCCAGTCAAGGAGGTTTTTGATTGGCATATGCGTACAGGGGCCATAGAACGCCTAATCCCACCGTGGGAAAGTGTTAGGATTATCCACAAAACGGGGCCACCTTCTGAGGAAGGAGAGGTGCATTTGCGGATGCGTAAGGGTGGAGTTCCTTTCAATATGAGAGTTGCGCATACAGCTTTTTCGAGGAATCAATTCTTCCAAGATGAACAGATAGAAGGGCCATTTAAGTATTGGAAGCATATTCACAAATTTGAGATGGCTCCTGATGGTGGATCAGTCATGGAAGATCATATCGAATGGGCTCCTCCATTTGGATCTCTAGGAAATTTTGTCAGTCGAGATTTGATTACAAGTGATTTGCGTCGTTCATTCTCTTTTAGGCACCAAAGACTGAAGAATGAGTTAGAAAGAATTAGCAGCATCGGTGCTACTCGACCATTGTCTATAGCAGTTACTGGTTCGAGTGGCTTGATCGGTCGATCGCTTTGCCATGTACTCACAACCAATGGACATCGGGTAATTCGTATAGTCAGGCACCCAGATCCAATTCAGTCCGGCTTAGTTTTCTGGGATCCAATTCGGGGTGAAATAGATAGTGAAAAATTAGAGGGTTTAGATGCCGTAGTAAATCTAGCTGGGGAACCTCTTGTAGGAATTCGTTGGACGCAGAAAAAGAAAGAAGCAATATGGCAGAGCAGGGTAAAGGGCACCGAAATGCTGGCTTTGTGTTTGGCCAACCTCAAAGATCCTCCGAAGGTTTTCGTTTCTGCATCAGCTATTGGGTTTTATGGTGATCGAGGAATGGATGAATTAACAGAAAGCCATGCTCGGGGTCAGGGGTTTTTGGCAAACTTATGTCAGGCATGGGAGCGGGCCGCTCATCCTGCCAAGGAAGCAGGGATCAGGGTGGTTCATCCAAGGATCGGGATTGTCCTGACTCCTTCTGGAGGTGCTTTACGCCAGATGTTGCCTGCTTTCAAAGCTTTTGCTGGCGCAAGTTTTGGGGATGGAGAAAGATTCATGAGTTGGATAGATCATGATGACCTCCTCAGTATATTGTTGTATTGCATAGTTGACGACGCCATTGAAGGCCCAGTGAATGCTGTGTCACCTAACCCTGTTTCTAATGCTACATTTACTAACTTGCTGGGCAAAATCGTAAGCCGTCCTGTCCTGTTCAGTATACCTGACTTTGTCACGAAAAGACTTCTGGGCGACCTAGGTACAGAGATGTTTTTGTCGAACACCAGAGTTGTACCGAAGGTTTTAGAAGACCATAGGTTTAATTTTAGGCACACGTCACTAAGTGATTCCCTCACCTTTCAATTAGGCCAATATTAACCAGAGATTGTGAGATCCATTTTTTCCTGGGTGGGTTAGTACCCTCGAGTCATAGAAATAATTACAATAGTGGTTAGAGAATAATGATTTTAGTGTGCCGGGGTGGCGAAATGGTATACGCAGGGGACTTAAAATCCCCCGGGAGAAATCCCATGCGGGTTCGAGTCCCGCCCTCGGCATTTTTAGGTCTTGTTGTTACTAATGGGTTTGCGAGTTAGTATGAGAAATCCAGATTCAAGTAAGAATCCGGATTGTGATTTCCACAAGTTAATTATCTCTGAAACTGAAGGTGTCCAATGGTTAATGATGGCGGTTTGAATCGAAGAAGTTTCCTGAAAAATGCTGGATTGACTGCAGTTCTGGCTGGTTCAGGGTCACCCTTGGATAGATTGAAACTGGCTGAAGATACCGATGGTAAAGAGGGTCATAGTCAACAGCAAGTGAAGTACGACTTTGATGCAGTCTATGACAGGGTTGGTACCGATAGTGTCAAGTGGGACAGGGCACGTCAGACACATGGCTCAGGATTAGATGTAGGAATGGGTATAGCAGATATGGATTTCAGGGCTGCTCCCTGTATAGGCGAGGCTTTGGCTGAACGTTGTGAACATGAGAACTGGGGATATTTGAGTCAGCCTGCGGATTACGTCGAGTCCATAGTGTCTTGGAACCAGAGGAGATATGGTTTAGACATAGACCCTTCTTCTTTGGTGCTAGCTACGGGGGTACATCCCGGCCTTATCGCCGCCCTGAAGACTTTTTCTCCGCCTGGAAGCAGGACTTTGATATGTACTCCGAGTTACAATGGTTTTTATGGTGACTTGAGAGCGAGTAAGACTATAGCTGAAGACAGTATGATGACTGTAGTTAACGGTCGATATGAAATCGATTTTGACGATTTTGAGAGAAAAGCAGCTCGTTGCAATGCCTATTTGCTTTGTAACCCACAAAATCCAACTGGAAATGTATGGACTGAAGAAGAACTACTCCGAATGGGTGAAATTTGTTTGAAGCATCGTACTGTTGTGCTCGCAGACGAAATTCATTGCGACTTTGTAATGAAAGGACAGACATACACACCTTTTGCCAACTTGCCAGATAAAGATATTGTTAACAATAGCCTAACCTTTAAGGCGGCCAGTAAAACTTTTAGTTTGGCGGCGATGAAAGCAGCATGGTTCTTCTCCACAAATGAAGATTTTCTGAATAGAGTGAAAGAAAATCATAGAGCTGACCTGACTACACTAGGGATGGTGGCGAACAGAGCTGCTTTGATGGAGGGCGAAGACTGGTTTGATCAAGCGTTGGCATATATCGATGAAAATCAGGAATTTGTCGCTTCTTATATTAAAGAAAATATCCCGTCGATTACTCACCGTAAAGCAGAGGGCACGTATTTAGCTTGGTTGGATGTGAGCAAGGTAATTGATGTATTAGGGGCGGTAGAAATGGCAGCTGAAAGAGATAGGAATTCCACTGATCCTTTCACGCCAGAGATGCTAATGGGAGAATGGTTCGGTCAAAACGCCCGAGTGATGTTAAACCCTGGATCATCTTATGGGACTGGGGGAAGTGGGCATATGCGTATGAACGTTGCGACGTCCCGGAAGCTGTTAAAAATAGCTTTGGATAACATAGCTGAAGCGCTGGATAGATTGCCTAGAGTTTAGTCTGGCTATGGTGGAGTAAGGGCTCCTACTCAGTCTTCTTCCAGAGGTAGGAGTCACCCTAAGGCAAGAATGGCCAGTTCAGTTCTAGTTTTTTGGGCTGAATAGATAGTGACCTATTCCCCACTCTTTTCCTCGGTTGTAGCCGAACATCTCTTCGCAGGCCAGAAAGAAAAGTCTCCATCTCTGATACCACATCGAAGATTTGGAGCCGTATATACTTCTAAACAATTGTAGCACGACGGGCTTTGTCGATTCCAGATTCACCCTCCATGCTTCAGCTGTTTTCTGGTAATGAGTGCCGTCTAGCCACCATTTGTTTTCTAGTACTAATTTGTCTTGGTGATCTGGAAGGTAGCCATAGGAAGGCATCATCCCTCCCGAGAAAAACAATCGCCCCATCCAGTTGTCTGAACCTTGGGTTTCAAAGGTGTACATTTTCTCGCGATGGCAAAAAACATGGATAAACAAAAATCCATCGGGGGTTATCCAACTTGCAATTCTGTTTAGCAATTGTTGATGGTTTCGAACATGTTCTAGCATTTCAATGCTGACTACTCTGTCAAATTGAATGTCGGGGAAGAAGTCGCTGATGTCAGTGGTAACAACTTCGATGTTGCTTTTGTTTTTAGAATTTATAAAGTCTGCTTGGGATTTTGAGTTAGAAAGAGAGAGGATTTGTGAGTCTGGGTACTTTTCAGCCATGTAGAGCGAGAGTGAACCCCAACCACAGCCAAGTTCGAGGATGGTCTGACCATTCTGGAGCTTAGCTCTTTGGCATACCATTTCTAGCGACATCCTCTCGGCGTCTGTGAGAGCACAAGTTCCATCCGGCCAATAACAGCCACTATATTTGAGATGTTGGCCTAGAACGCTAATAAAAAATTCAGATGGGATTTCGTAATGTTGGTCATTTGCTTTGTCGGTGTGGATAGCAATTGGACCTGTTCTCATCTCATCGAGATAACGTTCACCATTATTACTGGAGTAGATATCACGCAATCGCTTTCTAATTAGAGAGCGAACTCCTAGCCTAAGGATTCCTAGTGGAAGTAGTCCTTTCTCTGCCAAGTATAATCGTGCGTTCATGCTCATGAATCCTTGCTGCGTGGAAACCAAGGAAAAAATACACTAGTTGTTTTCTGATAATCACGATAATCGTTTCCACGACTCTTCATCGCCTGGATTTCAGTGTAAGGAATACCGGTGAGTCTGAATAAGAGGAGGAACATTATGATTGGACCTAACCAGGTGATAATAGCACCCTGTCCTAGTAGGACATATGTCCACCAGTGCAACCATTCAAAGAAATAGTTGGGATGTCTCGAAAAACGCCAGAGTCCTACCCTGCATGTTTTGCCTTGATTCTGTTTCAGGGATCGAAAAGTCGCGAGCTGGTTGTCGGCGATTGTCTCTCCGCTCACAGAGATGGTCCAGATAGAAACTCCTAAGATTAATGACAATCTGTTGGATTGAGAAGTCATCGCGGACAAGATCGGAAGAGAAAAAAGAAGAGCTACGATGCCTTGAGCTTGATAGAACCAAAAAAACTTAAATGAAGCTTTATTACCCCAGTGTTTTCTTAGTGCTGCATACCGTCCATCCTCTGCGTCATGCTTCAGAACGCGGTCCTTCCAAAGAAAGAACCCCAGTCGCGTCGACCAAAGGAAACCTAATGTTCCGACTAGCACACTCTGAAAAGACTGCTCGGAAAGTCCTAATGTATACATTAGGACTAGTATGGAGATGCCTAAAGACCAAGCCACATCAACACTAGTGGCATTCTTTGTTTGTTCTTGTCTGTACCAAAGAGCTATCAATAAGCTCGCGATAACACTCCATCCTATCAGCACAGTATCAGTCATTTTGTATTGGTGGTTGTGGAGTGGAGTGATGGATCGCCAAAGAAGCGGAAGGTTTAGCGAAGATCATTTGATGATCGCCAAGGACTCCTTCTAAAAATCCTCCCTCACAGTAGGAAAAATACATATCCCATATTCTCTGAAAAAATTTGTCATAGCCAAGACATGTAATCTCTTTTTGATTCTGAACAAAATTCTTTTTCCATAATCTCAGTGTTTTAGCATAGTGAGACCCTATGTTTTCACTATGCATGAGTCGAAGGTCAGTTGGGACAATTGCGTTGAATAACGCTGAAACTGAGGGGATGCAGCTTCCGGGGAATATATAAGTTTTGATAAAATCTAGTTCTCGACGAGCTTGGTCGTAGTAACGATCTTGGATAGTAATAGTTTGAATCGCTGCCATCCCTTGTTTCGACAATAAAGACGAACATTTGTTGAAGAATGTACGATAGTGTTTGTGGCCTATCGCTTCAATCATTTCTATTGACACTAATCGATCATATTTTCCATGTAGCTCTCTGTAGTCACGGAAAAGTAGTTTGATGTTGTCTTGGAGACCTTTTGTTTCAATAAGTGTTCGAACGAATTCATACTGTTGTTCTGAGATGGTCGTGGTGGTAACGTGGCAGCCGTAATTGGCGGCGGCGTGTATAGCAAACCCTCCCCATCCTGTGCCTATTTCAACTACCCTATCTCCCTTGCTGATCCGAAGCTTCCTACAGATACGATCGTATTTGGCTATGGAAGCTTCTTCGAGTGTGGCTTCCTCAGTTTCGAAATATGCACAGGAATAACTGAGGGTTTCATCAAGAAAATTCTGGAACAACTTATTCCCAAGGTCATAATGTAAAGCAATGTTTCTACGACTATTTTTTGGATTGTTCTTACGGAAATTATGTAAAAGGCGTCTTATCGGGTGATGAATACGTACAGGTCCTGCTTCCAGTCCATTGAGGATAGGTCGATTTCTCAGTAGGATCTGTATTGTTTTTGTTAAATCTGAAGAGTGCCACCAACCATTGGCAAAAGCTTCAGTCGCACCCAGGTGTCCTCCCAGGACCAGCTCTCTATAGAATTTGGAGTTCTGTACTGATATCTCAGTGCTTGCCTGAGCTTGATCGCCAAAGCTAGTCGTACATTTTTCGTCGTGTACGATCAAATGACCATCGCTCAATTTGCCTAGTCGATGAAAAACTAAGGTTCTAAACCAGCTGTCGATTCTATTCACTCTAATTCATTTTTGGATGGGTGAACAAAAAAGGGGGTTCCCTTTAACCACAAGCGTGTTGCTTGAAGATAAATGCCTCCCAATATTTTCATAGTCATGAAAGGGTATTTTATTAAGATTTTCGTCATCCTCCGAGGAGTAATCTCCTGCCTTTTGAGTAGAAGATTTACGTCCAGAATTTTCTGGTCTTGTCGAGAAGCTTCCATATAAACTGACAGGCGTTTATTGGGCACTCTGAATTTCCAATGGTAGTCGTTGTCCATGTCGACGAATGGAGAAATGTGGAATGATTTCCGGAATCGGTGCGAGCTTCGCCTTCCCGGAGTGATGTTGTCATTTGGTCCTAGAACGTAGGTGTGTTTCTCGTTCCAAGGCGTGTTGGTGATCTCTGCTATTACTGCCTCAACCTCATCTCCTGATGTATTGAAGCAGTAATAGAAAGTAACTGGGTTCATGACATACCCAAAATACCTCAAATGAGTCAACATCCGAATAGGCCCTTCAGGACGATATCCAAGTGATTCTTTGACATTGTTTCGCACGGCTTCCGAGAGCGATGTGTCGGGATTTCCCAGGTAATCCTTCCTTTTGAATTGGGCAACAGCAGGTCGGTCCTCTGCCCATAACCAATTGGACTCACAAACAGAGGATATTTCTGAAAGATCCAAGTACATCATAAACAACCGATAGCTAAATTTATGTCTAGTCGGCGACGATCTTCGGTGTCGTACGACACCAGAGTATATTGCGCTGTTCATTGTCGCATTTTAAAGGTTGAGGCTACCCTAATAGCGCTATTGACGCCGTCTTCGTGGAATCCATTTCCCCAGTAAGCACCACAATAGTGTGTTCGGTTTACGCCAGAAATTTCAGCCCACCTCTGCTGTGTTTCTACAGATTGAGGGCTGAATCGAGGGTGAGAATACAAATATTGACCTATGACTCTCTCAGGATTAATCAATTCAGAAGAATTTAAAGTCACACAGATTGTTTCGCTTAAGTCTAGACCTTGGAGGATGTTCATATTGTAGGTGACCGCTACAGGTGAATGGGATTCTCCTTTTAAATGGTAGTTCCAGGCAGCCCATACTCCTTTTCTTTGAGGAAGAATGGATGTGTCCTTGTGAAGTGTAACCTCGTTCTTTTGATAGGGTAATTTGCTGAGTATGTCGGATTCACGCTCACTCGGATCCGATAAAGCCTGTAAGCACTGGTCACTATGGCAAGCTAGGACTACATGATCGTAACTATCTCCGTCTATGATAACTCTATCTTTTAATCTCTCGATATTATTTACTTTGTGATTCAAACGAATGGTGTCTCGGAAAGGAGTAATTATTCGTTGCACGTACTCGGACGATCCTCCTGTTATGGTTCTCCACTGAGGTCTACCATGTACACTGAGCATCCCATGGTTGTTGAAGAATTGAATAAAAAATGTGGCTGGCATCTCTAGGATTTGAGATGGAGGCGTTGACCAAATAGCAGCACCCATAGGAATCAGGTAATCATATACGAATTGTTTTGAATATTTGTAGTCGGCAATATATTGGCCCAAGGTTGTTCCAATTGGCCCAGAAATGACAAATCTAGGTGCTTCTTTGTTGAATCTTAAGACATCGTATATCATCCGATAGAACGAAGGTCTCAATAAATTTCTTCTCTGAGCAAAAAGTTGGTTTAAGCTGGAACCGTTATATTCTAAGCCTGACCCAGCGAGCTTGACGCTGAAGCCCATGGAGCTCGGTTGGGTGTTCACCTCTAACTCAGATAAGAGTTGAGAAAAATTGGGGTAGTTGGCCTCATTGTAGACAATAAACCCTGTATCTATTGGAATAGGGGTGTCGTCAATGTCGACAATCACAGTGTTTGTGTGACCCCCGAGATAATTGTTGGATTCATATAGAACGACTTTGTGCTTTTCGGATAAAAGGTAACTAGCCATCAACCCCGAAATGCCACTTCCAATGACGGCTATTTCCACTTAATAGTCGTTTAGAACACGGTCTGGGACTGGCCGTAAGTCTCTGATTAGTCTGAGAAACGAAAGAACCTTCAGTCCGTAATAGGTCAGGTCAATCTCCCACCAGAAGAAGCCCTGCCTACTCGCTCCAGGGTATTTATGGTGATTGTTATGCCACCCCTCACCGAAAGTTAACAATGCTAACAACAAGTTGTTCCGACTTTGATCAGAAGTGTTGTATCGCTGAGTGCCCCAGAGGTGTGAAAAAGAATTTATGGAACAAGTGACGTGAAATAACATAACAGTAGATATGAAAAATCCCCAGATTAGGTATGGGAAGCCACCCAGCCAAAAGAGTACGAGGGCGAGTATGAATGGAATCAAAGTATCGAATCGATCAATGAAACGTAGCTCTGGATATTTTGAAAAGTCAGTTACTTGTGAGTAATCTGTCGGGAAATTACACGGAGAGGTGATCCATCCGATATGTGCCCACCAAAATCCATGTTGGTGAGGAGAATGGACGTCATTTTCTGTGTCAGAGTGACGGTGATGTTTTCGGTGGTGTGCAGCCCACCAAAGTGGACCTCGTTGGACAGAGCTGGCACCTATTACAGCGAAAATAAATTGGACGAATCTATTAGTTTTGAAGGTTCGGTGGGAGAAATATCGATGGTAAAATCCTGTAATAGCAAACATCCGGACGGCATATAGAAAAAATGCTATTGTAACCAGTTTCAGGGACGAATCTACCCAGAAAACACCCAGACACATTATATGCATGAGTAAAAATGGAAAAATCCTAAACCAATCGATCACTTTATTGTTGTCTTGTTCCAAACTGCTAGGACGATTCCCAGTATCGAACCAATATCGAAGTTGCTTAAGGGGAAAGTTAGACACGCTTGCACCTCGTTTCTTCTTGTCTAATTAAAGGTTCATAGCCTTCTCTGAATGTTGGATACATGAAAGAAAACCCAGATTCGACGAGGCGTTGATTGCGACATCGCTTATTGGTTTGTGGGGTATTTCTATTCTGGAAAAAAGTTTTAGTCATATTTGGACACGGGTCTGGTCGTCCTGTTCGAGTAGCTATCCAATTATAGACCATATGGAGAGGCGCTGGGTCACAGTCGACCCCTAGATATAAACCTTTCGGAGCAGGAAGATCCAAGAGGTGGCAAATGGATCTGGCACTGTCATCTCTGTGAATACGGTTAGTGTAATGATTTGTTTCTGGGCAAGTGTATTCACCACCCAAGATTTTTTTTATTGTTTGGATTCGACCAGGACCGTATATCCCTGAGAGTCTAAGTATTATGCCAGGATTTCCAAGCTCTATCGCAAGGCGCTCGGTTCTGAGTAATTGTAGGGCTCGTTCATTGGTTGGATTGGGGTCAGTTTCTTCTCCCACCCATTCTCCTTCATTCTGACCAAAAACTCCTGTACTGGAAACCAATAACAGTCTAACTGAGATTTCACTGTGTGCGAGTGGTACATCTTTGGGATTGCTTGCATGGCCTATTTTATTCATGACGTTTTCTAATCCTGCATAGTAAGCAGAACGGTAAGACTCTTCGGTTCGATTGAGTGGTGATACGGCATATACCACACCATCAAAGTTCTGATCGAGTTGAGGCAAGCTATTGAAGTCGGTCACATCTCCGAAAAGTTGCTTGATCTGAAGTGGCAGATCTTTTGGCGTTCTATTGAGGGACCAAACATCGACGTCTCTCTCGGAAAGAAGGCGGGCTACCTGAGATCCCACATAGCCACAACCTACTATCAAGACTCTTTGGATGACTTTAGACATTGGCCTTCGGTCGGTGTTGTGAAGGGCCTACTCCCAATTCTTGTTCATTTTATATTATTATCAGTTTTGGTACAAGATTGCATCCTGGTAAAAATTGTCTTTGGGGTTCTTTTTTTAGGCAGTGACGTGGTGGAGAAGGCTATTTGTTGGTAGAATTATTGCTATAAGAAGGGATAAAAATTGACCAATGCCTGACTGTGACCCTTGGGGTTCAGGTAGAGCCCACAAACTTATTACGCATGATATAAAAGGAGTCAGATGAGTTTCATCCAATCGATGTACTTAAGGACACTAATTCTAGTTACTGCTTCTAGTTGCTTGATCGGAGTATCATCCTATGCGGAGGCTCAAGATCCAGGTGAAATTGACATGGTTGGCGAATTGGTAGCTCGATTGAATCTAGACAACTACAAAGCAACCATAAAAGGTTTGACACAATTTGGAGACAGAAGGCAGGGGACCGATAGAAATTTGGCTGCTGTTGATTGGATTGAAGAACAACTTCAAAGTTATGGTTGTAAAACAGAACGACTCTACTATGAATACAATCCAGCTCCCAGGAGATCTTCTGGTGGTGGATCCAGGCGCGCTCCATTAGGCCCGGTAATTGAAAGTGGTGAATTCAGAATGGGTCCTGGGGGATCTCGACAGAGAGGCATTACGAGGCGCACCGGTGTAGTCAATGATCCAGAATTACAGTCAAATGAAAAGCTCCGAGAATTGAACAGCCAACCTACTACATCGGGATCAAGAGAACAGGTTTATTGCACAAAGGTGGGAACTACCCGTCCAGATGAGATGTATATCTTAGGGGCTCATATGGATGGGCACGGATGGGGTGAGGCCGCAAATGACAATGGTTCCGGAACAGCCTTGGTGATGGAGTTGGCCAGAGTGTTAAATATGCCAGATGTGGAAACAGAAAGGACGATACGCTTTGCTCTTTGGAACAATGAAGAAACCGGATTGAATGGAGCACGTGCATACGTCGAACAGCGAGCTGAACTCCAGGGATGGGAAGATCCAGTGGGGTCTGGACAATACCCGGAGCCGAACTGGGTTGCTATGATTCAGCACGATATGATGATGTGGGATCATGGGATGCCGAGGGAAGATGGGTCGTATAATCCGAATCAGAGACCGGAAGCAGACGTTAACATTGAGTTTCAGTCAGCAGCAAAATATGCCGATAGGGCCATGAGGCTTGCTTTTTTCTTTAGGGATGCCAATGAAAAATATGCAACCGACTACCCTGGAGCTGTGGGGAATCACATGACTAATACTGATTCGACACCTTTTATGGATCTAGTCCCAGCAATAAGTTTGAGAGAGAATGAAAGAGGAATGCATACTGGAGCAGGATGGAATCCGACTTGGCATCAACCTATAGACGTCTTTGATACCTTTAGCGATGATGATTTCAGGTTGGGACTGAATGCCGCGCAGACCACCTTGGGTGCAATTGGACAACTCACTGGGGTTGCTCTCAAGAAATGAGCTATTTGTAAAACTCTTGGACTGAGATAAACATGGATCTACAGGCTAAAGTGAAGTGATATGAAAGGATACACACCAGAAGTGGCTATAGCTACAGAACCTTTATTTGAAAAAATAAAGCACTTGATCCCAGCTGTCGAATGGCCGATTATAGCTCCATTAATATATAAAATCAATGAGCTCAAAGTTGAGAAAAACGCGGTAATCCTGGCACATAATTATCAAACTCCGGACATTTATCATTGCGTAGCTGATTTTGTCGGAGACTCACTGCAACTTGCCATTCAGGCTCAGGAAACTGAAGCCGATATCATTGTTCAAGCTGGTGTGTATTTTATGGCAGAAACATCAAAGTTACTGTCTCCGGAAAAAACCATTTTGATTCCTAGCCTTGAAGCGGGGTGTTCTCTAGCGGCCTCCATCAATGGAGAAAATGTTCGTCAACTCAAGAGAAAATATCCAGGCGTCCCTGTAGTGACATACGTAAACACTTCTGCTGAAGTAAAAGCAGAAGCTGATATCTGTTGCACTTCGGCCAATGCAATAGCTGTAGTTGAGGGGCTTGGAGTTGAAAGAGTTATAATGCTTCCTGATGAATTTTTGTCAAAAAATGTAGCAAACTTGACTGATGTCGAAATCATTGCGTGGAGGGGTAGATGTGAAGTTCATGAGAAATTCACAGCAAATGAACTCAGAGAATATAGAGTAACTTCTCCAGGGGTTTCTATTTTAGCTCATCCTGAATGCTCTCCAGAAGTATTAGAAGAAGCTGATTTCGCTGGTTCTACCTCCTCATTGATTCGATATGTAAATGATAACAGACCAGATAAAGTAATGATGGTGACGGAGTGCTCTATGAGTGACAATGTGTCAGCAGAAATTGGACCTGAGGTAGAATTTATCAGGCCCTGTAATTTGTGCCCACACATGAAGGCTATTACTCTGGAAAATATTGCAGAGAGTTTGGAGTTGCTGAGATATGAAGTCACTATTCCGGAGGAAATTTCTGTTAGAGCTCGTCGGTCTGTCCAAGAAATGATAAACCTAGGGGTGGAAGGGAGAGATTTCGAGAAAGGTGAATTTAAAGATGTGGTTATAGAAGATGAGGTGTCGCTGAATTCTATGGACATCCCATTGCAAAAGAGTTTTTCTTGAACCGTTAATGACTTATGTTGCTTCGTTGCCGGAAGTTGTTTTTCTGGAGTTAGTTAGGAAAGCATTGGCTGAAGATCTCGGTTCCGGTGGTGATATCACTTCGGATCAGATGATCAATCGAGAGATTGATATTTCAGCCAAAATCGTTGCTCGCCAGCAGGGTATACTAGCAGGAGATAAGGTCGCCGCTCTAACATTTGACATGGTAGATTCGAGTCTGTCCATTGATTGGAAAATATTTGACGGCCAGTTAGTGTCCCCCGACACAACGGTGGCCGTGGTCACAGGGACAGCCTGTTCCATCCTCCAGGCCGAGAGAACAGCTCTCAATTTCCTCAGTCATCTTTCTGGAGTAGCTTCGGCAACTCACGAGATGGTCACTGCAGTAGCTGGCACTGGTGCCAAAATTTGTTGCACCAGAAAGACGACACCCGGATTGAGAGCCCTAGAAAAGTATGCCGTCAGGGTAGGTGGTGGTGTCAATCATAGATATAGTCTGGATGGTGGAATATTGATAAAAGACAACCATGTTGCAATCTCTGGAGGGATCAGCAGTGCCCTTAAAAAAATCAGTGATATAGGGCCAGATATCGGGGTTGAGATTGAAGTGGACACTCTGGAACAACTAAGAGAAGCATTGCACTGTGGGGCTCGTTCAATACTGTTGGACAATATGGACAATATAACTTTGTCTGCGGCGGTAGATATCAATAAAGGTAAGGCTGTACTAGAAGCGTCTGGAAACGTGACACTTGATTCAGTTGGAGCTATAGCGGCCACAGGAGTTGACTACATTTCCAGTGGATGGATTACTCACTCCTCACCCTCATTGGACTTCGGCTTGGACCTCATAGAATGATCGTTTGAGATAGTGAGTTATTGGGTAATTGCTAGCAGTTTATCACCGAGATTACGTGCCACTCTTCCAAGGTCTGTTACTCCACCCGAATAGTTTCTAAGTAGTACTATACTGAGTTGCGTGTCTGGTTGAAACAAAAGATAGGCGTTGTAACCTGCTACCGAACCACCATGACTAATCCACCAAACACCTGACCCACTTTGGCTGAGGCTGAATCCTAAGCCATAACCTTCGGTAACACTCTCTGGTGTTTGAATAGACATCATACTATTGCGGAGGTTTTCTGAGAGCAATCGAGGTTCTCCTCCAGTCATGAATTCAGAAAATATCGCAAGGTCAGCGACTGTAGAGTACACTCCTCCATTGGGAACCTTATAGCCCCTCCCTGAGTGTTCATTGAATGGAATAGTTCCATCGACAATTCCTTCGCGATAAACGTAGCCTGAAGCCAGAAGATCTTCTGTCTTGTCATCTATAATAAATGTTGTAGATGACATCCCAAGTGGTTGGAAAATCCGACCTTCAACCAGGTCTATGAAAGGCATATTGGCAGCCCTAGAAAGAGCCAGCCCCAGTATCCCATATCCAATATTTGAGTAGGAATATTCTTCGCCGGGTTCAGCCTGAAAATACGTATGTTTGATGGAGGTTAATATTTTGTCTTCCCAGGTTTCGATAGATCCTGACGCAGCTTCTTCTAGATCGGGTTCCCTTATCAGCCCACTAGTATGGCTTGCGAGATGCCTCAAGCTTACAGTGGGATTATTCCTTTGAGTATTTTGTAGGGTTTCTATTTCAGGAAGGAATTTCGACACTGGATCGTCTAGATTGAGCAATCCGTCTTGGACCAAAAGCATCATCAAGACTGCAGTGATAGATTTTGAAATAGATCCTGTTCGGTAGATGTGGTCAGGCCGAGCTGGTCGCAAAGTTTCTCTGTCCATCAATCCGAAGGCATCAGAATAAATTGTCTTACCGTATTGGGAGATTCCGAAAGAGATACTGCCCACATTGTCTTGTTCAACATCTCTCTGGATTTGGTTAGAAAATTCCGAAATCACAGAGTCGATATCAAGGTTTTCTGAGGAGCAGGAGCTAGAAATTAAGACCGAAGCGACCATAGCAAACAGGAGCGCTGACTGTGATGATTGTTTGTGTATTCTCATGGGCAATTTGCCCTTTTCACAATATAATTTGAGACGAAAAGTCAGGCTCACGCGGAAAGTCCATCGCTTAGAACTTGTTCCATTGCCGCAACAAAGCGATCTAATTCTTCAAGGCTGGTATAAACGCTGGGTGTGATTCTTAGCCCTTGGAATTGAGGGTGATTAATAGCTACGCTGATTATCTTATGTTCATTCCAAAGCCATTCCTTCAATTGAGCACTGTCTTGACCGATAATCTCTACATTGGCTATGCCTGCTGCTTTTCCGGGTTGTAGACTGGTGTGGATACGGATCCTGTCATTTTTGAGCAATTGGTCAGCCCAATAATTTCTTAGATATACCAGGCGGGCTTCCTTTCGTTTCGATCCGATACCTTGATGGAACGTCAGAGCTTCAGCGATAGCCAAGTAATTGGCGGCAGGGGCTGTTCCTATTTCTTCGAATTTTCGAATGTTGTCTTTCTGGGATTCATTGGCGGCCATTAAAGGCCAAATATCTTTAATGGATTCCTTTTTAACATATAGTAGACCAGTACCATGTGGGGCGAAAAGCCATTTATGTAAGCTTACTGAGTAATTGTCACATCCCAAATCAGGGATTTTGAAATCGAAGTGTGCCAGGGCATGTGCTCCGTCTACGATTACTGGGATACCATATTTTCTGGCCATAGTGGTGACTGCCTTTACCGGCAATATTTGTCCCGTAAGATTAATCATATGACACATCAGGATCAGACGGGTCTTCGGAGTGATGTTGGCTTCGAACAATTCCACTATAGTCTCGGGATCATCGGCTGGCACTGGAATATCAAACTGTCGGAGGACGATGCCCTCTCTGAGTTCGCGTTGTCTAAATGTTGTCAACATGCGACCATAATCTTGGGTGGTCGTCAAAACTTCATCCCCAGGGTTTAAGTCGTATCCCAACTGACAGATCTGAAGGCTCTCGGACGAGTTTCTAGTGAAGGCTACTTCCTCTGGATCTACATTCCATTCCATAGCCATGCGCTTTCGAACGCCTTCTTTTTGAGGTTGTAGTATCTGTATCATAGAGTATGCGGGAGCCTGGTGAGAATAATCCAAGTGTCGTTTCATGGCATCTTGGACAAATCCAGGGGAAGGACTGACGTGGCCATTGTTTAGGTTGATAAGGCTTCGATCTACAGTGAACGCCCTGCTTACTTCAAACCAGAAATCTTCATTTTGAGCAACCTCCTGAGCAGATCCATTGTAACGAGCTAAGGAAGATAGAGTTTCCATAGCATCGGGACTGAATGAACTCTGGGCACCAGGAACGTTTCTTGCAGTTAAGGCAAGTGGGATAGACATCGTTGCTAAAAAATTACGGCGGGTAGTCATAAAAACCTCACTGGTAGTAGGATCTTTCAGAAATGTAGTCAGCAAACGGTAGCCGTGCCAGGAATAGGGGTTAGAGCATCCAGTATAATTTACTATATTGTTAGTTTTTAGTATTAAATAGGGCGAGGAAATAATGATCACGAGGGGAGTACGCTGTTGAGGATCTGTCATGAGATACAGATAAGGATTTCTTGTACCCTGTTATCAATGTTGTTGATTTGTACAGGGATCCTGAGTGCTCAGATACCCGATTCTATTATCGCCGATTCAGCAAAAGATTTTACACAAATTTTCTTGATGGAAGAGCTTACTGTCTCAACCAGCCAGAAGGTGACGGCTGTAGGGGGCGTCGGAGTGCTAGAGATTGCAGTAGACTCGATAAGTGGACTTCCAGCTCCAACGCTTGAACAGGCACTTAGAAAATCACCTTTGGTCAGGGTTCGTAGGAATTCTAGAGGAGAAGCTCAACCAAATTTAAGAGGTGGAAGAGATAGACAAATAGCAATTCTTATGGATGGGATACCTTTGACTTTGGGCTGGGACCACAGGACCGATCTTTCCATTATACCACTAACTTCTGCTGAAACAGTCAGGATCAGTAGAGGCTTGTCGTCTGTCCTGCACGGGCCCAATGTACTGGCTGGTGCCATAGAAATTGATGTTTCTCGGGGTTCGGTAGGTGAAAGATCTGCCAAGCCTGCAACTGTCGGTTTGGGGATGGACCATGTTGGGAGTACTGTGGTAAGTGGTAGCGCTGAACGATCGGTAGAGATAGGTAATGAAGGTCTGTTGTTTTTGAAGGTTGGTGCTGGCGCTAGGAGTACGCCTGGTTCCTCCGTTCCAGATTTTGGTTATCCATTGACTCGTCCTGAGATGCTCTACGGCGATGGAAATCTGAGATTGAATAGCGATAGCGAGCATTTTGATGGATTCCTGTCCGCAAAGTACAGTACTGATGGAGGACGATGGGTGTCTTTTATGCAGTCTGGATCAAAGTTGAATCGAGGTGTCGCGCCTGAAATACATGAGAATGATCCTCGACTTTGGCGGTATAAGGACCAAATTCGTCACGTTCAGATATTGTCCTTTGGAACAGGTAGGCGTCAAACCCATTGGGGAGCAGGTGAATTTGAAGTCAGCGCTGGATTAGATAAGGGGCATTTCGAGATCGACCAATTCCGAACAGTTCGTTATGACCGAAGGATTGGCAAGGAAAAAGGTGCAGACGAAACATGGACGCTTAGAAGTAATGGAAAACATACTATGGGTGCTAAAGCTGAATTCAGGTTAGGTCTCACGTACGCCGAAATCGGTCACAGTGAAGGCATCATGAAAAACCGAGGAGTAGGTCTGACTGCTCTGTCTGAAAAATCTTCTTTCTATCGATTAAATGATTATCAACAACGTATCTGGAGTTTTGGAAACGAAGTGGAGAGAACATTTGATAGTTTTATGGGATGGAATTCTTCTGGGACTACGTTGGTTAGCTTGGGATTGGCACTTGACGGTGCGAATACGCCAAAATCTGGCGACAAACCTGTATTAAAACAGTTGGAAGATTGGGGGGGGAGGCTAGGGTTTTCCACCTATTTACCAGGTATCTCCCTACGTTTGCATGGCGGCTTGAGCCGCCGGGCAAGGTTCCCTTCTCTGAGGGAACTGTATTCTGACGCACTAGGTCGATTTTTGGCGAATCCCAATCTAAAAACAGAGGTACTGACTGGGTCTGAACTTGGTTTCACTTGGTCTAGACCGTCACTGAATTTGCAGACAGTGGGATTCTATCAAATACTCCATGATGCAATTGTCCGAATAAATGTGGATACTTTTGGTGGCAAGAAGCGGCAAAGAGTTAACAAAGATAGGATAAAAAGTTCTGGCATAGAAATTGTGGCCATAGGAAGTTTAAATGGATTCGAATACTCTGGAGATCTGACTTGGCAATCTGTGTGGCAGCATGGAAATGGTATTGCTACTAGGCCTGAATATGAACCTAATGTGTTTGGTCGTGTCAGTTTGTCTTCAGAGTTGTTCAGCCAGTTCTTTCTTGAAGGAGAATATCGATATAAAGGGGCTCAATATTGCCTTGATCTGAGAGAACGAGGAATGCAACGTCTGAGACCAACCAGTGACGTGGGTTTTAAATTAAAAAGATTGTTTCGATTAAATAATGGTAAGAGGATGAACAATCTGGACAGTTCGATTGCGGTCTCCAACTTTGGAAATTCGTTAATCTTTGATCAATGTGGCCTCCCTCAACCAGGTCGTACGGTGGAGCTTCAGCTAAGACTATTCTGACCTGAGTTTCAAGTTGCTAGTAGATGTCGCCCATGAAGTCAGCACCGGATGTGTGTGGGGGTGCCAGAGCTCATTTACCGAATATTATGTGTTTATAAACAGGGCGACAAAGGATCGACTGGTATAACTATAGTATTTACTACTAGATCTAAGAATGACATCTTAGTTAGAGCTGAAAATCTTCTAAGATCACTGTCCCAAAGGACTTTTCCGAGATTTGTGATGATACGTGTTACTTTTTTGGGAACTTCTGCTTCCCAGCCTACTCTTCGGCGCAATGTAAGCGCAATAGCTATTCAAAGGAATGGAGATTCGTTCCTCTTTGATTGCGGTGAGGGAACTCAAAGGCAAATGATGAGGTATGGGACTGGATTCGGCTGTGACGGTATTTACGTCACTCATCTGCATGCGGACCACTGCTTAGGGATTTCAGGGCTATTACGTACAATGGGCCTGCAAGGAAGAACAGCAGCCATGAATATTTATGGACCCGAGAAATCACAAATGATTCTTGATCAAATCGTAGAATTGGGAGTTGGTCGAGTGCCTTTCCCGGTGTTCGTACATGAGCTCAAGTCAGGTGATCGGGTTGATCACGATGGCTATCACATAGAAGCATTTTCAGTCGAACATGGGCTGCCAGCGCTGGGTTATGCGTTGCTTGAAGAAGAAAGGCCCGGAAGATTCGATGTAGCCCTTGCCCATAAAATGGGAATACCAGAGGGACCTCTGTTTTCAGCGCTGCACTCTGGAAACCCCGTTGAAATAGATGGAAGATGGATAAGGCCAGAGGAAATAGTGGGGCCGGCGAGACCTGGCAGAAAACTTGTATATACTGGGGATACCAGACCGAATGAAGTGGTAAAAACAATGGCAAAAGGTGCCTCTCTGTTGATACACGAAGCCACCTTTGCAGAGGAAGAGAAAACCCGAGCGAAAGAGACTCGGCACAGTACAGCTCGAGAAGCAGCGATTGTCGCTCGAGACGCGGGCGTTTCTGAATTATTATTGACGCATATTTCTTCGAGATATTCAGACAACCCATCTGGCTTACTAAATGAAGCCCAAAGTATTTTTCCAAAAGTTGCCGTTGCTCGTGATGGCCAAGTTTTTGAGATTTCTCACGAGGATAATGAGCAATAGAAGTAGGTTTAAATCAGTCCGGAGATAAGAAATTTGAAGAGAATATCGATACCTGGGGACAAATCTATTACTCAGAGGCTTGTTATTTTAGGAGGGTTGGCTGAAGGGAAAAGTTGCTTAAAAGGAGCCTTGTTCGGTGGGGATTGCTCGTCGACTGTCGATGCCTTGAATAATCTAGGCGTTAGGATAAAACCTTCTTCTGATCACGGTGAATTGATCATTGTAGGAATGGGCCTACAGGGATTTCAATCTCCTAAAAGGAATTTGGATTTCCACAATAGCGGAACTGGAGCGAGGCTCATGTTGGGGGTTCTTTCAGGGCAGAAACATCTCAAAGATATCTTTGTCACCGGTGACCAATCGTTGCGGCAAAGACCAATGGGAAGGGTGGTTGAACCTCTCAGAGAAGTGGGTGCAAAAATTGAATATATGGAAGATGTTGGGAGGCTCCCTCTTTCTGTCTCTGGTCAGTCGCTACATCCGTTTCATTACCAATCTCCTGTGGCTAGTGCTCAAGTTAAAAGCGCACTTCTCTTCGCTGGCTTAGTAGCTGGTAATGCGGCAAAGATATCTGAGCCGATTCAGTCTCGAGATCATACTGAACGACTTTTTGAAAGTGCTGGTATTCGAATTCGAGAGAGAAACAATGAAAATAAGTGGCAAATTAGTATGGACTCTCCACCCAGCAAATTAGACCCATTTGAAGTAGATATACCAGGGGATTTTTCATCGGCCGCCTTTTTTATGGGACTGGCTACTTTGGGGGGTGTAAATGAAGGCATAGTCCTGGAAAACGTGGGCTTGAATCCCACCAGAACTGGACTTCTCACTGTAATGTTACGTATGGGTGCAAATATCCAAATCTCAAAATCGATTTCCGGCATTATTAAAGAAGCCAGAGGAGTGATTGAGATCTTACCCAGCGAGTTATCTGGAACTGAAATCACCCCTGAAGAAGTGCCAGCCATGATCGACGAGTTTCCTCTCTTGATTGTTTTAGCTTCAAGGGCAGTCGGCGTAACCAAAATCAGAGGGGCTCAAGAACTGCGTTTTAAAGAATCCGACCGAATTGGAGTAATGGTGAAGAATATGCGTGCGATTGGAGTGGAAATAGAAGAGTTTGAAGATGGGTTGGAAATCGTAGGTTCTGAATCTCCCCTGTCAGGGAAGGTGCGTAGCCATGGAGATCATAGGATCGCGATGGCTTTTGGGATACTCAACGCTTTGCCTCAGAATCAGATTGCAATTGAAGGAATGGATGCCGCAGGGGTGAGTTTCCCAGGATTCTGGGAAACTTTATCGAGTATGCAAAAGAAATCTAGTCGGTCATGATTGATTTGAAGTTACCAAAACCCACAAGGCTGGAAGGAATCATTGTCACGATAGACGGGCCAGCCGGTTCTGGTAAGACTAGTACAGCCAGAGAAGTGGCAGGAGCTTTGGACTATCGTCACTTGGATTCAGGTTCTCTGTACAGGGCGGCAACGTTTTCGTTATTACGAGAATCGATTAATGTGAAGGAATGGGAACATCTGACAGTGAGTGACTTGGATCTGCTGAATCTTCAGATTCTACCAATGGATGATAAGATTATCATGTCTTGGGACCAGAAAAATATTTCTTCTGAAATTAGAAGTGCTGAAGTGACAGAGAAAGTGTCATATGTGGCCAGTTTGCCTCAAGTGAGAAAGTGGTTATTTGAGACGCAGCAAAATTTGGGTTTGAATGGACGCTTGGTGGCAGATGGCAGGGATATGGGAGAAGTAGTTTTTCCGGAAGCCGAGGTCAAAATTTTTCTGACTGCTAGTCTTGAGGTGCGAGCCAGGCGTCGTTTGCTGGAATATATAGATCCCAAATCTCACGATGAAATGTTAGACGATGAAATGAAACGGATTAATAAGAGAGACCTTGCAGACCAAAATCGGCAACACTCTCCTCTGGTCCAGGCACAAGACGCTATTCAGGTAGACACAACCAAGTTGACTTTCCACCAACAGGTCAAAACTTTGCTTGGGATCATAAAAGACTTGACTGGCATAGGGTCGTAGGAATATCCTTTATCTCCTTATGTTGAACAGCATACTTCTACTACCTTAACCCCAACCTCGGATAACCAGCTTTGCAACTCTCTGTAGCAAGGGGCAACGTTGAATTTTCGATCGAGTGACCAATGACTGATAACGAATCGATGGATCCTAACACCGAGCAAGAAACTCCAACCTCTGACAGTAGCCTTTCTGGGGTGAAAGATAGTGAACAATCTTTGATTGAGAATGATTCTTCACAGGTTATACATTCAAAAATTAGCGAGTTGTCCCCCGAGTTAATGTATGATCCTTATGGCGCAGAAACCTTAGACGTATCCGACGACGATTTTCAAGCACTGCTTAGTCAGCAGGCGGACCTTATAGGGGACTTCAGAGAAGGGGAAGTCGTTAATGCTAAGGTGATCAAAGTAACACAGAATGTTGTTATCATGGATTTCGGGTTTAAGAGTGAAGGGGCAGTAGCTCTCGATGAATTCAAAGATGCAGACTCTCTTCAACCTGGAGAAATGATCGAAGTCCTCCTGGAAAGCCTTGAGGATGATGACGGGGTTGTGATTTTATCAAAGAAGAAAGCAGATTTCTTGAGAGTTTGGGAGATTATAAGAGAGGCGCATGAGAAGGAGGATCCTGTCGAAGGTATCCTGACCAGGAAAATAAAGGGTGGCGTAACTGTAGATGTGATGGGAGTAGATGCTTTCCTTCCTGGTTCTCAAATAGCTCTTAGGAGAGTTCCTAATATTGATGACTTAATTGGGCAAACTCTCAATTTCAAGATAATCAAGCTAAATAAGAGACGCAGGAATATTGTGGTTTCCCGTCGAGCCATACTTGAAGAGAGCAGGGAAAGAAGTCGCGATTCGCTCGTTAATGAATTGCTAGTTGGCCAAGTGAGGCAGGGTGTAGTTAAGAATATCACTGATTTTGGCGCCTTTATAGATCTGGGTGGCTTAGATGGCTTGCTACATATAACCGACATGTCTTGGGGGAGGATAAATCACCCTTCTGAGGTACTAGGTAATGCCGATGAAATCGATGTTAAGATTTTGGATATAGATTGGGACAGGGAGCGTATATCACTCGGATTGAAACAATTGTTGCCTTATCCTTGGACTGGAATCATCAATAAGTTCCCCACAGGAACTAGGGTTTTTGGTAAGGTTGTTTCGATAACCAACTATGGAGCATTTGTAGAGCTTGAGAAGGGTGTCGAAGGTTTAATTCATATTTCAGAGATGTCGTGGACTAGAAATGTCCGGCATCCATCGAAATTGGTGAGTATTGGCGACGAAGTTGAAGCTGTGGTCTTAAAGGTCGATCTCGAAGAAGAGAAGATTTCTTTGGGAATGAAACAAATCGAAGAAGATCCATGGTTGACTCTTCCAATGAAATATCCAGCAGGTACATCAATGGAAGGCACGGTGCGGAATCTAACAACATTTGGAGCTTTTGTTGAGATTGAAGCTGGTATCGATGGATTGGTACATGTGTCAGACATGAGTTGGACTAAGCGAGTTGAGCATCCTTCAGATTTTTTGGAGAAAGGACAAGATGTGGAAGTAATGGTTCTCTATATCGATCCTGAAGCAAAAAGGATTTCTTTGGGGATGAAGCAGACTATGGACGATCCGTGGCCTGAGATCTGTGAGCGCTTTGAAGTAGGACTTGAGATTGAGGGAACTGTAGTCTCCTGTAGTGAACAGGGAATCCTGGTTGACCTTGGGGAGGATATAGAGGGGTTTGTTCCGATTGCTAATTCTGGGCTTTCCGAAGAACAAGGAAATCCTTTGGAATATTTCCGACAAGGTGAGTCTCTTGGCTTGAAAGTGCTTGAATCTGATGCAGCAGAGCACAAAATCTCTCTGGAATCTTTGGTTCTACCCGAAAAGGTAGAACTCCCAGAACCCGAAGTCACCGAGGAAGCCACCGAGGAAGTCACCGAGGAAGCCACCGAGGAAGTCA
>JAPKDG010000070.1 GCA_028822645.1 Longimicrobiales bacterium
CAACCCTTAAGTTTATAAATAGACGAGACGCTACATTTCGATTCGGTGGTCGATGGAGTGGTGGGGTCATCGAAGTCACGACACTCCGAAGATAAACTCCCCACCTTACTGACTAGGCGGGCATTAGAAGAACCTACAAGGATTCTGAATTGGCTACTGATACCATGTGCTGTTAGGACAAGCCACAACAAGTCCAACACACAGTTTTCTCTATCATCAACAGGCTAGTGCTTCCTAGTTTGACAGACTCATCCTCTCTCCTAATAGAGCGTTGAATAACAGTTTGTAGGTTCCGTGAGTCTGTCCTCTGTGCTGAACTCTAAAACCGTACATTATTATTCTTCCCGATCCGTAGTCTATATCTAATATTGCACTCTTCCCAGCAAGATACTCGGGGCCAACGATGGCTCCGCTCATAAGTAGAGCTTCTGGATCTTTAGACCAGTTGGCCACTGTTCTTACTCTGTTCGATTCACCACCAAAATCAGTAGGTTCATATGCCCTTCCCCCTGCCCACTTTGCAGGTACTTCTGTCCCTTGACCAAACGTCAAATGAGAATTTTCGTTGAGTTCTAATCTCAAGATTGATGCTGGCAAAAAGAACTCGGAAGTTCCGACATCTTCTAAAGCATCTCGAACAGGTATGTCAAAATGTTCCAGCACTAAAGCGTCGGCTCGATCCAACGTAATAAGAGTTCCTCCATTTTTTACAAAATCCTTCAAATTTTTCACTCCCTTTTCACCTATCCCTCCGGTGTACCCAGGTGGAGAATCCTCTTCTCCAGCACCTTCTAACAATCTTTGAAGAGGAATCTCAGATGGAATAATTATGACATCCAAAATGCCGGATAAATTATCCCCCTGAACATCTTGATCCATCAAGGTTTTGTATGGATAAGCAAAATCTTCAAGCACCAATCGTGTCCATCCCTCATCCATAGAACCTGCCCAACCTTGGTATAAACCGACCCGCAACCTATGCTGTTCACGAATGCTGGAAACCTCTGATGGATCAGCTATTATCGTTAATCCAATTTCTTTTGAAAGCCTCGACAACACTACTTTCATTTTTGAATCAGAGTTTGACATCAGAAACATAGGTCCAGAACCTGTCTCTGCTCTAAAGACTGAGTGGCCAGCCTCTAAAATCCGATTGACTGCTTCGTAACTTCGAGTCACCTCAGCACTAATACCATACCAGATATTAGCCATTGGCATAGGGGATGCTTTAATCCGAGCTTCAAATATTCTTTCCGCTTCGACTTCAAGTGGATCATCTGAGCGGACAATCTCAACCCCCATTTGCATAGGCATAGTATAGGCTGCCCCATCGTAAGAGCGCATAAATGGTCCGTCAGGCCACTCTCTTTGTACTCTGCGTCGTTGAGGCGTGATAAGATCGAACACGGCAGCTCTTCCTGGTTGCGCTCCATATACAATCCATGATCCCTCCGGAACAAGTCGATTAATCGGCTCTTCTATTTCTTCACTTTCTTTATTGGGGAGTTCTGAGAGATTTACAGCTAATGAGTCTATTGCCGTGCTGTCAGTAGACTCATTAGGTGGTGCGCCCACTGGCTCCCAAATTCCAGGCGCTACAGTAACCCGAAATGGCTCCCTAGATTCATGAACCTCTATTCCTCCTAGAATAAGCTTATTTACCATCTCAATCGCTGCATTCGCATCTTTTTGATCTCTAGGAATCACATAAGCGAATGGACCTTCCACTTGACCTTTTGCAATGGTTTCAGAACCCATCTGCCATCTGCCCATGATATAGTGATTCTTGAATTTAGCTGTCTGTTCTAGGACGCTTACAGAAGAGATCATTTGATAATCGATGATATCGGAGAGAGTCCACTCACCACCCCACCATGGATCTACAAAAGCCATCTGAAACCCATACTCGCTCAGCCCTCGACCTGGAGAAGCCCCTCTTTGCAGCGCTGACAAAGCTACCGTATCTGGGCTGGCTATTCGAGCACTCGCCGTCTCTGTCAGGAGAGCAACAATATTGTGATACCGGCCTGTGAGTGCTCCTTCTTGACCCCATATTCGATACATAGAACCTGTGACTACTCCTTGTTTGTTTGCTTCCTGCAGATCAGCCACCATACCTCCACCCATAAATCTTAACTGTTGCCATTGCAATGGGTGAACCATTGGATTCATAGGGTCCGGATAAGGCGGAACAAACATTCTCGGTCCAGATCCCCCCATTTGATGTTGGTCAAGATAAACTTGTGGATATGTTTTGTGATAAATTTCTCCCATCCAATACCGAGTCTCCACAAGGTTGGCTTGAAAAAAATCCCGGTTATTATCATGGCCCGCATAATGGTGATAGAGCCAAGGCATTCGAGCTCTCTCAAACTCAGTGTTCACATTTCTTTTATACCAGTCAGTGACCATGATCTGACCATCGGGGTTAGTAGAAGGGATCAGTACAGTGACAACATTATCGAGTATTTCATTTGTCAGGTCGTCCTGCCCCACAGCTAGTTCATAAACCAATTTAATACTAGTCTGGGAAGATCCGATTTCAGTCGAGTGAATATTATGATTAATGAAGACAGTCGCGGGGTTGCCCTCTGCTATTGCCTGAGCTTGAAATTTGGTTATTCGCCCCCCAGCAATAAGCTTAGACGCATCACGAATCTCTTCCAGACGAGAAAGATTATTTGGAGAACTAATAGTAATTGATAAAAAAGGGTGGCCTAAGGTTGTCGGTCCCAGAGTATCGATCTGTATACGATCCGATTGGTCGCCAATGAGGGTAAAATATTCGAGAATTTCATCCCATTTCGCAAGATTCTTGTCAGTGCCTATTTCATAACCGAAGTGCTCCATTGGAGTTGGAAGGATCTGTGATTCCAATTTTATCGCAGTAAGCAATATCAGCAAAGGATATACAGCTATATAAAACCATTTGTCATTACCCATTATAAACTCCCGGATTGTCACTATTTCTCAGTCTCTGAATGGCCATTGTCAGGACTAAATTATATGATAAAGAACATTTGACGTGATGGCCTCCTCAAAACCTAAACGAATGACAGAGCATCCGATTCATTTCCACTTTAGTATTGGAGGGAGAGGCGCCGCCCGGATTCGAACCGGGGAATAAAGGCTTTGCAGGCCTCTGCCTTACCGCTTGGCTACGGCGCCAAAATAGAAGGAACCAAATCATTTCAGGCACACACCTAAAGTTCCTTCCCTTACAGAGCGGGAAACCGGACTCGAACCGGCGACCCCAACCTTGGCAAGGTTGTGCTCTACCAACTGAGCTATTCCCGCGTACAGCTAGATTTTTTTATTTAATCAATTGGAAACATTTCCAAACAGTCCTCGGTTGATGCGCTAGAAGCTAGATACAGTCAGAGACTTGTCAAGTTCCCAGAAAGCTCAACCACAATTATCTTACAACAATAGCAATCTTCCTCTCTCAGACAAAGAGTGATTTATCATTATCGAACATAGTACACTCAAGCTTACTGTTTTTTTGACGGTACATTTCTGTTTTTCTCTATTCTACCAACCAGCCGTCGCCAGCAGCCAAGACTGGACAAATCCATTATTGGCTGCTGGACAACTAAAAATAGAAGCTTCTTCCCTCTATTTATTCACTTCCGAACGCTTCGGAAAACGCTTAGAGGATAATCATCTAATTGAAGAAGTGGAACTACTCGGTTTTGATTTCACTTCTGCCAGTGTAGGCTCCAACCTCTTCCCAATATTATCAAATCTAGAGGACCAACTTAATCGCATTATCGATCAAAACGATTATTCCGTAATTCTCGGATCAAGTGCAACAAATTTAACCCGAGATGCAGTCAGAATTCCTATGACTATCAGTGTGGGAATATCGAATAACATGACCTTAGGAGTAACAGTACCAATTACACGCCAAAGGACAGAAGTCGGCACATCTTTCAACGCCACAAACTCCAACGTAGGTATCAACCCAAGTATCGATAACACACAGCAGGTAGATGATTTTTTAGATGACCTCGCCTCTGTTGAATTAGAACTCTCCACACTCGTACAGGGATTTTGCAACTCTGGAACAGAGACTTCAAGATGCCTTGAAGTCAAAAATACCCTTCAAAACACTCAAATATTTCACGAGGCACTTAGTCAAGCATATATAGGTTTCGGAGTCTTTCCACTGGCAGGATCAGATGCAGGAAACCTTCTACAGCTTCGACTCGACGCTTTGTCCGATACACATTCTTTACTAGGTGTCCACTCATCTCCTACAACAATACCATTAGCTACTAATTTCATTTCACAACAACATTACCAGGAGCTAATCACCGATCCCTCCTACGGTGTAGGCGCTCACCCGCTACAGTCTTGGTTGAGTCCTTGGACCTTAGGTGATATAGAATTTTTTAGTAATTTCAAACTTTTATCCAGTGAAAACAAAACATCCAAGACCGATTTGACTTCATCTGACAACATCAACTATTTGGTGGGTATAGGAAGCCTCTTTCGTTTAGGAACCGGACAGTCTGACCTGGATAACAACTTGGTTGACGTTGGAAGTGGTGACGGACAAAATGACTTCGAGATAAAACTTTTTGCAAACCTATCCGACGCCGATCTTTGGAGTCTCTGGCTAGAAGCATCCTTCGGTATCCAAAGACCAACCGCTGTAACCCGGAGGATTGCCCTGCCGCACCAAGCTTTTCCATCTTCTTCAACTACTCAACTAGTCAATTGGACACCTGGGAGTTACACACAAGTTAGGTTTTCACCCAGATATCAACTTACTAAAGAACTTGCATTCTCGGGTGACACTCAATATTTCAGCAAAAAAAATGATCAATATTCTAAAAACTCCAGTGCTGCTTGCAATCTCTCTGCTTGCATCGATCCTAAACTCCTGGAACATGAGACAAGTCAAAGTCTTTTTGATGTTGGAGGGGGGTTCATATTTTCTGACCGATCTCCTGAGAGGAACCGACCCATAGAAATTCTTTTCCTTTACCGAAAATCAGTATGGGGCAGTGGCGGAAGAACCCCCAAAACCTCTCACTTTCAGCTCGGAGTTAAACTGTTCAGCAGCTCTTAATCATGAAGTTTGCTTGTTAACTCAAAGAGCCAGCGGCCCAATTAAGTTTATGTCGAAGAGTCCCAAAAAAATTCTGACCCGGAAACCGAATTAAGTGAATCTTTGTTTGAGATTGCATAATATGAATCTTTGATCCTAGTGGAACGTCCATCCCAAACTGACCATCCGCAGTAATGACTAAATCTTCTGCGCCTTCAACCGGATCCACTGCCACCTCAGAAGGTCCGGGAATAACCATCGGTCGAATACTCAGTGTATGTGGACAAATTGGTGTAACCAGGAAACAATCAACAGAAGGGTCCACTATAGGCCCCCCAGCCGACAAAGAATAAGCTGTTGATCCAGTCGGTGTCGCAACTATTAAACCATCTCCAGCGAAGCTGCCCATCTCATGCCAACCTTTACCTTCTTTAATTTTAATGCCGAGTCGAGTCACGCTGGCCAAGCCTCTCTTGTGTATGACAAAATCATTCCATGCAAGTAAGGGCTCTCCGCTTGATCCATCTTCTTCAATCAACTGAGCTTGCAACATCGACCTGATATCTAAGATGTAGTCTCCATCCAATACTTGCCTCAGACACTCTGCTAGATCTTTTTGGGGCCACGCAGTCAGAAACCCTAAATGACCAAGATTAACACCCAATACGGGGACACTCCTCCCACAAGCCAACCTTCCAGCTCGTAGGAGCGTCCCATCTCCACCAAGAGCGATCAACAAGTCAACTTCTTTCTCATCAAGACTCAACACGCCAACATCCTCAGAACCATAACTTGAGAGAGCTGGTTCTAAATCAACTTCTAGGCCGTGTTCGCGACAGAAAACGAAAAGAGATTTCAAACATCCAGGAAGGTCCTTAGACACCGAGTGGCCCAAAACACCTATCCGCATAGTCTTGCTTTGAGTATCCATATATTTTAACCCCTTGAATTCACAAACCGTTAAGATTTTCTCTGAAACATCTTAAGAGCTTCTCTAGCTACTCCTTCACTCTCCAGGCCGAGTTCCTTTAAGAGTACATCCCTTGGACCATGTTCGATAAATCTGTCTGGAAGCCCTAAACATTTAATTTTCCCAGAATAAGTGCTATCTAGTTCTCTTATCTCACGGGCCATAAACGCTCCAAATCCATTAACTACTGTACCTTCTTCGAGGATTATTATCTTCTCGTGTTTCTCAATGACGCCCTGAAGTATTTCTTTGTCATACGGTTTTAAAAAACGGCAATTGATGACCTCTACTCTAATGCCTTCTTCTTCTAAATCATTTGCGGCTTCCAAAGCAACTCCTACCATGGTGCCTACAGCAAGAAATGCCATATCATTCCCACTTCGAAGAATTTCCCAAGTACCATATTCTATATCTGGAACTTCACTAATGTGTGGCACCGCCTGCGGCACTGATTCTCTAGGCCAACGGATAGAGAATGGGCCTTCCTTCCATTTTGTACCCATACGGACCAGTGACAGCATCTCAGCGCCATCTTTGGGAGCTGTGACCGTCATGTGGGGAATCAATATCATATAGGCAACGTCAAAAGAACCGTGGTGAGTCGGTCCATCAGGACCTGCTATGCCAGCACGATCCATGCAGAACACAACGGGTAATCTCTGTAGAGCAACGTCGTGAACAATGCTATCAAAAGCTCTTTGTAAAAAAGTGGAATATATGCAGACCACAGGGTTGATCCCCCCTTGAGTAGCCATCCCAGCTGCAGCGGTTACACCATGGGCTTCAGCG
>JAPKDG010000004.1 GCA_028822645.1 Longimicrobiales bacterium
CGGACAGATTACGGTTTGATTTCGCTCACAATGCTCCAATGACCGACGAAGAGTGCTCTGAAGTGGAGAAAAGGGTCAATCAAGAAATTTGGAGCAATCTTGAACTAAAGATAGAAAATAGACCATATAACGAAGCACTAGAATCCGGAGCGATGGCCTTATTCGGAGAGAAATATTCGGAAGTGGTACGTGTGGTAGAAATTGAAGGAGTTAGTATAGAACTTTGTGGAGGCACACATGTTCAGCGTACTGGTGAGTTAGGGCTATTTAAGATCATGGGTGAAACAGGAGTGGCAGCAGGTGTGCGCCGAATAGAAGCTTGCACAGGATCAGGAGCTATCGAGTATCTGGAAAGGTATGCGGAACAACTGAATGATGTGGCAGTGGTTCTGGGTGTTTCCTCAGAAAATGTAACATCACGCGTCAGAAAACTTCTTCAAGAAAAAAAGGAACTGGAAACACTTATAGGTAGTTATATGACGGGTGATCAGGCACCAGGAGAAACTGTTGTAGAATTGCAAAAATATAGTAACAAGGATAAAAGTTTCTGTTATAAGGCGGTTACGGTCAAAGCGACAGGCAATGCCAGTGTTAGAAAGTGGGGAGATGCATTCTTAGCTACTAATACATCTGGAGTGGCCATTGTAGGCGCAGAGCTTCCAGGCCCAAAGTATACATTGTTCCTATTCGTTACGGAAGATTTGGTACGCTTGGGTATTAAGGCAAATGAAATGGTTTCAAGGATAGCAGAAGAGGTAGGTGGACGTGGTGGCGGTAAATCACATATGGCTCAGGCGGGAGTTCAAGGGCCAAGCGAGATGGAATCAGGCCTAGTCTATGGGAAACAGGTGCTAGAAACACAAATGAAAAAATTGAATGTTGAATTTTCGGCGTCTTTAGTACAGGAGAAAAGCTAGATTTTGAAGAGTCGTTTTAGAGGTTCATGCCCTTTCGAAGTTCCAGGCCCACTGTGGGAGCGTCTCTTATTGCTTATTAATAATAAGAAAAAAGGACCAGTCACTTTTCAGTCTCTATCGGAAATCGCGGGTGAACATTTGCAAGAATTAGGCAAGTCCAAGAACGTAGCTAAGGAAGAAGCTTTCGATTTATTAGCTGTCGACGCCCTTGTGACCTATGCTTGCGAATTCGCTACCGAGGAAGAAGATATGGAGGTAGCTCTGAGCAAGATATTCGACGCTTTGAAGGTTGGAAAAGATTCTAACCGATAGTGTCCCAGATGCTGTGCTTTGGATCTTTTACAAACTTAAAGATTCCGGTTTTGATACGTGGATAGTAGGCGGAGCAATTCGTGATAGAATCCTTGGAAAAGCTGTCGAAGATTGGGACTTAGCCACTCTGGCTCGTCCCCAAGAAATATGTGATATGTTCCCCCGGACAGTTCCTATTGGGATTGAGCATGGAACCGTTGGAGTGATGGGTAAAGACGGTGTCCTATACGAGGTCACTACATTTCGTAAAGACATAGAAAATTTTGGTCGTAAAGCAAAGGTTGAATTTGCCAAAAATATTGAAGATGATCTTGCTAGAAGAGATTTCACATTCAATGCTCTAGCTTGGAGTCCAGATACTGACAGGATTCTGGATCCTTTTGAAGGTCGAAAACATCTTGGGCAGGGTCTTCTTAAGACTGTGGGTTCCGCAAAAGAGAGATTTTCTGAAGATCTACTAAGGGTTTTACGTGCACTTCGCTTTGCTGGGCAGCTTGAGTTAAAAATCGATACTGATACCTGGAATGCTCTCTTAGAAGCTGTTCCTGAACTGCACAAGCTCTCTTCCGAGCGGGTACAGGAGGAGATGATCAAAACCTTGGGAAAATCTAAGTCTCCGTCCGCTACTCTGAATTACTATGCAGTTTCTGGAGTGATGGGCAAGTTGTACCCCGAATTCTGCTTCAATGGAGGGAATAACGAATCTGGAATGCAAGATTTTACTAAATCAGTGAGAGCTTGCGACAAGATGTCTCCAAGTCGACCTTTGCTGCGCTTGGCTTTATTGCTCTCGTCGATAGGTCCAGATCAGAATATCGGACCAGAAGCTGTTAGAACTGCAGTTGAGAATTTAATGCGCAGATTAAGGTTTTCAAAATCTGATACTAGGCGGACAGCTACAATGGTTTGGGCTGCCCTATTGGAGATCCCTGAAGAGGATGCAAAACAGTGTAGGATCTGGCTGAACCAAGTCGGTCCCCACCAATTTAAGGATCTTTGCCGAATGTGGATCGCCGAAGCTAGAATCTATAGTGAGATATCTCCTGAGAAATCGCAAAAAGTTTTAAGCCGCATTCGTTTCATACGTGGAGTACTAGAGGGTAATCCACCTCTTAGATTATCCGATCTGGCCGTAGACGGAACTGATCTACAGAATATAGGATTAGAATCAGGACGGCAGCTAGGTGAAATGTTAATAAAATTATTATCAATGGTACTCGATGATCCAAACCTAAATAGTCGTCAAAAATTGCTTAATATTGCAGGAGATTTAGAGAAGATGGAAGGCAAAAATGTTTATGATTGAAAAGCTTTGTCGGCGACCGTGAATAGAGAAGCGTCAGATAGAATCCTTTTGGTAGGAGCACCTCTTAAAGCTATTGGGAATCGCGAGATGGAAAGCCATCTTCTGGAGCTTTCTCGTTTGGCCGTTGCTGCTGGAGGAGAAGTCATCGATACTCTGACCCAAAGAATTACTAAGCGAAATCCGCGATTCTTGATTGGTAAAGGGAAAATGGAGGAGCTGGCCATCAAGGTGTCAAACTCTAGGGTTGACCTGGTAATTTTTGATGATGAGTTGACACCTCTTCAGGGAAAATCGATAGAAGACTACCTTGAAGTGAGAGTCATGGATCGATCTGAGCTGATCTTGGATATTTTTGCGAAAAGAGCCAGAAGCAGGGAAGCTAAGATGCAAGTGGAATTAGCTCAGTTACAATACCTGATGCCTCGATTGCGGAGGATGTGGACACATCTCTCTCGAATTAGAGGTGGGATAGGTTTACGTGGGCCTGGTGAAACTCAGCTAGAAACAGACAGAAGACTGATCGGACGCAGGATAGCCACTCTTGGAAAAAGAATCGAAACGCTGAATGTAGCCAGATCGAATCGCAGGAAAGCTAGAAAAGGAGAATTCCAGGTTGCACTTGTCGGTTATACAAACGCAGGCAAGTCATCTTTGCTGAAAGCTCTCTCCAATAAAGATATATTGGTTGAAAACCGCTTATTTTCTACCTTAGATTCAAAAATCAGGACAGTGGAGTTAGGTGATGGTTTTGAAGCTATGGTCACTGATACCGTAGGTTTTATAAGAAAGCTACCACATCACTTGGTAGCTTCATTCCGCTCTACATTAGAGGGTATCAGGGAAGCTAATATGCTGATTCACGTTATTGATGCATCACAGTCAGACTGGACCAGCCAACGTGCTGTTGTAGATGACGTCCTGAATACATTGGACCTTAAGGACTTCCCGCAAATTCTAGTATTCAACAAAATTGATTCTATTAAAAGACAAGAACTGATAGATCTTAAACATCTGATCAGAGAGCAAGAGGTCACGGCAGCGGTTTTTGTCTCAGCTCACAGAGAAAGCTCATTGGAGATTTTGAAGACTGCAATGAGATCTCATTTACAAGGATCTTTCCGGCATATGTCATTGCGAATGAGGGCTGGTGACGGAGAAACTCTGGCTATGTTACATGAGTCTGGTGAAATTCTGAATCAAGAATATGACGGACAATACACCTCGTTAGAAGTCCGAATTTCACAGAAATTGGCAGGTCGTCTTCTGAAATCAGATGATATAATATTGATAAAGGAGCACGTGTTAGCATGAAATGTGTTGAAATATAAAAATGATTGAAAAGACGGAGGTTTACAGATGAGGTTTTATGTCAATGTGGATCATATCGCGACTGTGCGGCAGGCAAGGGGAACAGACGAACCAGATCCAGTTAGAGCAGCTGTTTTGGTGGAGCTTGCAGGGGCAAATGGAATCACCGTGCATTTACGCGAAGATAGGCGGCACGTTTGTGAGAGGGATGTTCGCATTCTAATGGAAACAGTGAGGACCGGGGTAAATTTAGAAATTTCTGCAGAAGAGAAAGTTCTGGATATAGCCTGTGAAATTAAACCGATGCAAGTGACTCTAGTTCCAGAAAAAAGGGAAGAACTGACAACGGAGGGCGGATTAGCTTTAGGAGATGACAAAGTCAGGAGTAGTATCCAAAAAGCTGTAGAAAGACTCGCTGCTAATGGAATCAGAACGGCCCTGTTTATTGATCCTGAATCAGAAGCAGTGACCATATCTAAGAATCTTGGTGTAGATGCGGTAGAGCTACACACTGGTGAGTATGCCAACACCAATAGTCTGGACGCAGTGGATTGGCAACTTACCAGATTGACCGATGCGGTCGTGTTGGCTTCTGAAAACGATCTGGGGGTACATGCAGGGCATGGTTTGACCTATGAAAATGTCATGCCCGTTGCCGCCATACCACTTCTAGAGGAACTCAATATAGGACACTCAATCATTTCCAGATCTATATTGGTGGGCTTAGACCAGGCTGTGAAAGAGATGAAAACGCTAATTGTCCAGGCTCGCGGTGGGTTTCTGGAGGTATGAGAAAATCGTTTTTTGGGGCAATTGGAATATCGGTCAGTGTTTTTCTTATGTGGTGGGTACTAAAGGGAGAAAACTATCAGGACATTATAGAAAAAATCTCTAATGCCAACCTCTGGTATTTATTCTTTTCAGTTTTGGTGGGTACTCTTGGTTATTTGATTAGAGCTCTAAGGTGGAAAGTTCTATTAGAACCTATGGCGCTAGAAACGGGTCTTCGATCTAGGTTCGCCTCAGTGAGTATGGGCTTTGCTGCTAACAACCTTTTCCCATTTCGTATTGGCGAGATTGTTCGACCTGTGGCACTAAGTAGAGTGGAATCAGTATCAACATCAGGAGTGGTAGGAAGCCTGGTTGTAGAGAGATTTCTGGACTCGATAACAGTGTTCTCGATGCTTTTCCTGTCGACGATGATGCCTTCCTTTCCAGAGACGGAAATACTCTGGTCTGGGACAGGTGGCTCTTTAATGCTCTCAATCCTTCGGTTGCTTGCAGGTTTTTGTGTGGTTTTGATTTGCTTAGTAGTATTCCCTCAGTTTTTTTTGAATTTGGGTCGTAAAATTTTGCTGTCAAGAAAAAATGGTTCAGGAATCCTAATAATGGGAGCATTAGAGTCTTTTCTTGGCGCATTAAGTTTATTGAGAGACCCAAAACTTTTTAGTCGTGCTTTACTTTGGAGCTATAGCTTCTGGCTTTGGCATGCCTTGTCATTTTGGTTGGGATTCAAAGCTTTTGGCATAGAAGAAGGATTTGTAGCTGCTATTTTCACTATGGGGATCGTGGGACTAGCTGTGGCCATCCCAGCTGGTCCTGGATTTTTTGGAACTTTTCAACTGGGTGCTATGATAGCATTGAACGGGGTTTTTAACGTAACAGAGGCAACAACTCTTGCATTCGCCTTTGGTTACCACTTGGGAGGATTTTTCCCCATCACTTTCATAGGAATTTACTACGCCTGGAAAATGGGTCTGTCAATGAAAGGACTGGGGAGAGAAAACTTCGAACAGGGTGATGACTTATGAGAAGACCATAATGCTAGTAAGAGCACCGGCGAAAATTAATTCTTTCCTGAGAATTTTAGCTAAAGAAAATTCAGGATATCACCAAATAGAAACTTTCTTTACAGCAGTGGATTTTTGTGATGAAATCCACTTGTCCCTCAGTGATGACAAGATTTCACTGAATGTTGTCGGGGCTGAGCTTGGGTCAGCAGAGGATAACCTGGCATATAAGGCCGTTACAGCCTTTTTTGCTTTAATAGATTACCATGGGGGTATTGAGATAACATTGAATAAAAATATTCCTACAGGGGCAGGGCTTGGAGGAGGCTCTTCAGATGCTGGGGCAATGATAAGAGCGCTAAATCTGATTTTTGACCAACCTTGTTCGCCTGAGGAGCTTATGGGGATTTCCTGCGGTATTGGATCGGACGTACCTTTTTTTACATCAGGCTTAGGATCGGCTTTAGCTTGGGGCAGAGGAGAGCGGTTGATGCCGATGAAATTTAGGAGCTATGTGTTGTTAGCTCTTCCTTCTGTAGCGATCAATACGGCTGAAGCCTACGAAGCCTTAGATATACAAAGAATGGCAACCGGAGCCGCTGTCTTTCCAGGGACAGTCTGTAGTCTTGAAGGTTTGGCCGCTATGTCTTTGAACGAGTTTGAATCAATGACATTTTCTCGGTATCCAGAATTAAGTAAAATAAGGAAAGATATCGAGAAAGCGGGAGCACCAGTGGCTCGTCTTTCTGGCAGTGGAGGGACTCTTTTTGGTTTGTTTTATACTAAAGATGAAGTGGAAGCGGCTTGTCGAGAACTAAGAAAATCTTGGCCAAATGTAAGATTTGTCATTACAGAAACTCTAGATTCTCAACCTCAACCTGAGGTGTTAGGTTAGACCTCCTGAATTTTGTCGGCTTGAATGGTTTTGTCGGCTTGACTAGGATAGTGGTGTAATTGGCCCGTCGTCTAATGGCAGGACAGCGGTTTTTGGTGCCGCCGGTCATGGTTCGAATCCATGCGGGCCAATATTGTACACTTTAATTGTAAAGACTGTTTTTTCACGATTCCTTTGTTACTATATAGAACAACAGAAGCGGTTGAGAGGTTATTGGGAACACAATTCGCCTAAAAATTGTAGTTGAGTTGGTGATTGTAGGACGACTATTCAATAACTTTGACAATCAAAATATACACACACAATCAGCCTGAGATCCATGAACGACACATTTCAGAGAAGCCCACTACTTCTATTGTCTGGAAGGGCTAACCTGCCTCTAGCTTCAGAGATAGCTACTCTTTTGGGAGAAGAAGTTGAGGATTGTGCAACCATCAAGAACTTCGCTGATGGAGAGATTTTCGTCAGAATCAATCAGAATGCACGTGGAAGAGACGTCTTCATAGTTCAACCGACTGTTTCTCCGACTGATAGCATAATGGAATTACTGCTATTGATTGATGCTGCAGTAAGAGCTTCAGCAGCGAGAGTCACAGCTGTAGTTCCTTATTTTGGTTACGGTAGACAGGATCGGAAAGATCAACCTAGAGTTTCCATAGGTGCGAAGCTAATGGCTAACTTACTCGTTGCTGCGGGAGCCAACAGACTTATTGGAATGGATTTTCATCAGCATCAGATACAGGCTTTTTTCGATATTCCAGTTGACCATTTGTACGCGGCACCTACTCTAGTAAGTTACTTTAGGTCGAAAACATTTGAAGATTTAGTTGTGGTTGCACCAGATGCAGGGTCCACTAAGATGGCAAGGGGATTTTCAAAGAAGCTAAACGCTACTATTGCGATCATCGACAAGAGAAGGCCCGCTGCAAATGTCAGTGAGGTTATGAATGTGATTGGACAAGTCAGTGGAAAAGATTGTTTGCTTGTCGATGATATGATTGATACGGCAGGGACAATGGCTCAGGCTGTGAAAGCATTGAAGGAAATGGGAGCAAAGAGAGTTTTGGCTGCAGCGACGCATCCGCTTTTGTCAGGTGAAGCGGTCAAGAGGCTTGTTGAAGCAGATGTGGATGAAATCGTGGTTACCAATACAGTTGAAATCTTGGAAGAAAATAAATGTGACAAATTGAAGGTGATGTCAGTAGCGGGAATCTTTGCAGAAGCAATCAAGTGTGTACATGAGAACAAATCTGTCAGTAAACTTTTTGAGGTGCCCAGTTAGTTCTAGGGGCACCTGACTTTTTACAACTCCAAAATCCAGCGGAATCAAAAAATGGCTGTAAATACTTTGCTAGCGGCGAAACGCAGAAATGAAACAGGGAAAGGGAGTGCTCGGAGGATCCGTTCGTCCGGGGAAGTCCCTGCCGTCATCTATGGTAGGGGTCAGGATCCAATTTCTTTAACTATAAACTCCCGGGAATCGAAAAAGCTGTTCCAGTCTGTTTCTGTTGAGAACACCATTATCAACTTAAAAGTTGATACCGAAGAAGAAGAATTCGAGACATTAGTTAGAGAGATACAGGTGCACCCCTATAGAGATGACATACTCCATGTAGACTTTTATTGTATTGAAAGAGGTGTGGCGCTGGAATTGGATATCCCGTTGAATTTCACAGGATCTGCTCAAGGTGTGAAAGAGGGTGGAATTCTAGAGATTGTTCTTCGCGAACTTCGTGTCAAATGTCGGCCATCCAAGATCCCTGAATATATAACTGTGGACGTTTCTAGCTTGGATGTTGGATCCTCTATCAAGGTGGGGGATCTCGCGGATGATGCAGATGTCGAACTTATGGCAGATCCAGGACAAGCTATATGTATGGTGGCCATGCCTAGGGAAGAAGTGGAAGAGGTCGAACCAGATGAAATTGATGAAGAGGGATTGGAAGAAGGTGAAGCAGAAGATCAAGATGGAGAAGAAAACGCTTAGCGGTATGAAAGTGATAGTTGGCCTGGGAAATCCTGGACCGAAATATGACAATACACGTCATAACGTTGGTTGGTGGGTTCTGGATAGATTGGCGTATGACTGGGATTTGGGAAGTTTTGAACAGGATGTTCTGGACTGCAGGATTAGGGGTGCTCTCTATGATACCAACTTCCTTCTTATGAAACCAACGACATACGTCAATAAAAGTGGTATGGCAGTATCACATTTGAGGATGTCCGAAGATTTTATTTTGGATGAAGATTTGCTTATAGTAGTTGATGACGCTTCATTGGATGCCGGGAGAATCAGATTTAGGCCTGAGGGAAGGTCCGGGGGGCATAACGGGTTAAAGTCGATCTCCGAAAGCTTGGGCACTGAATCTTATTCAAGGCTTAAAGTTGGTGTAGGAAAGCCCCTCAAAGGCATAGAACTGTCAGATTGGGTTCTATCGGAAATGCCCCAGAGAGATGAAGGGAGCGTGGTAGATCTCTTGCCGATATTAACGGAAGCAGTTCAGGTTTGGATGACTGAAGGGGTACAAGGCGCGATGAATCAATTCAATAGATGAGTTGTAGATAATATTGAAAATACAACAACCAAATAATCACACGAGGCGAAAAAATTAATGTTTGGAATTATAGAAATAACAAAATTGTCAGGAATTATAGGCCTTTTTGGACTATTACTGGCTGGCATCATTTATAGTTATGTGAAAAAGCAGTCTACTGGAAACGAGGCAATGGAAGAATTGGCAGAACAGATTCACGATGGTGCTATGGCATTCTTGCGTCGAGAATATACTCTGCTTTTAGGGTTCGTCGTCGTCATAGGTGGCCTCTTGTTTTTCGCAATATCCCACGAGACGGCCTATGCTTATCTTGCTGGTTCAATCTGTTCCGTGTTAGCTGGATTCTTCGGTATGAAATCAGCTACTAGGGCAAATGTAAGAACTTCTGCAGCTGCAAATCAGGACGGTACCGGCAAGGCTTTGAGGGTGGCTTTTTTCGGCGGTGCAGTCATGGGACTCTCAGTTGCTGCTCTTGGACTGTTAGGTATTGTTGCCATATATATTTTCGGAAACGGAGCAGGGGCGATCACCGCTGAAGAACATCAGAATTTCGCAGAAATAATCTCTGGTTTTGCTATGGGTGCAAGTACCATTGCTTTGTTTGCCCGTGTTGGAGGCGGCATTTTCACAAAAGCTGCTGACGTTGGAGCTGACCTTGTAGGCAAAGTGGAAGCAGGCATACCAGAAGATGATCCAAGAAACCCTGCTACGATAGCGGATAACGTCGGAGATAATGTCGGAGACGTAGCAGGTATGGGAGCGGATATTTTTGAATCCTACGTGGGTTCTGTGATTGCTACGATAGCTATAGCGGCAAGTTCAACTGCCCTACAAGGCAACACAGCCGTGGCGATAGCACTCCCTATCGCCACAGTGACTGTAGGCCTTTTGGCTTCGGTGCTTGGCATAGGTATGATGAAGCTCTTAGAACGCTCTGACCCAGCTTCTGCACTTCGCAATGTGACATTTATTTCGGCCTTGGTTTTTATTTGTGTTATGTATTTTGTCGTAAAAGGAATGGGCTTCGAAATGACAGTAGACGGTCGTGTATACCCTGCTTTGGGCCCTTGGTTTGCCATCGTATCGGGAACTGTGGTGGGGACACTGATCGGGTTGGTTACCGAGTACTATACATCTATGAAACCTGTTGCCAGAATTGCCAAAGCTAGTGAAACTGGAGCAGCTACAAATCTGATCACTGGATTGGCTGTAGGTATGGAATCCACTGTGATCCCAATGCTCCTGATCTGTGTGGGGATTTTCTCATCCTTTTGGTCTGCTGGCCTTTATGGCATAGGTATAGCTGCTGTGGGAATGCTTGCGACTGTGGGGATTACAATGTCTGTGGATGCCTACGGACCGATTGCTGATAATGCTGGCGGGATTAGTGAAATGAGTGGTCTGGGCCCCGAGACCAGGGCTATCACTGATTCTCTTGATGCTATTGGTAATACCACAGCTGCTCAGGGAAAAGGATTTGCTATTGGGTCGGCCGCGTTAACAACTCTAGCTCTGTTTTCAGCTTATGCTACCAAGGTGGGCCTGGCCGAGACTGGCATTGATCTGGTCAACCCGTTAGTCGTGATAGGATTGTTTCTGGGTGGAACACTACCATTTTTTTGTGCTGCGTTAACTATGACAGCAGTCGGCAGAGCTGCTCAAGGCATGGTAGAAGAAGTTCGTCGTCAATTCCGTGAAATGCCTGGAATTATGGATGGGACTCAAAAACCTGATTCAGCCAGATGTGTGGAAATATCGACAGACGCTGCTCTGAGAGAAATGATTCTCCCCGGTGTAACGGCAATTTTGGCTCCAGTTATAGTTGGCTCAGTGCTAGGGGTTGAAGCTTTAGGCGGTATGCTTGCTGGTGCTACAGTGACCGGTGTCTTAATGGCTCTGTTTATGTCAAATGCAGGTGGTGCTTGGGATAATGCAAAAAAGGTAATAGAGGGTGGCGAATACGGTGGGAAAGGATCAGACGCACATAAAGCAGCGGTTGTTGGAGATACAGTAGGAGATCCTTTCAAGGATACTTCGGGACCGTCTTTGAATATTTTAATCAAGCTTATGAGCGTAGTCTCACTCGTTTTAGCACCATGGTTCGTCAAGATTCATGAAATCGATACAGGCAACCAAGTCTCATATGTCTTCAAGCAAATTAGCAACATGTTTTTATAGAAATACTACTCAGTGAGTGACGTGAAAATTTCTGTCGAATCGAACTTCGAAAAAGCACTATCATTCGCTTCTGATCTCATTCGGATACCTTCGCTATCAGGTAGGGAAGGGGAAGTGGCAAAGCGGTTATGGGATGAGATGGAAACCCTTGGTTTTGAACAACTGAGGGTGGACGAAGTGGGTAATGTCATAGGGGTGATACCAGGTGGAGGCCAGGCCCCTCCTATCATGTTTAATTGTCATTTAGATGTTGTAGCAGAAGGTGATCATTCAGAGTGGGACTATGAACCATTTAGTGGATTGATGTCTGGCGGATTCTTGCATGGTAGGGGTTCCATGGATATTAAGGGACCTCTGGCCCTCCAGACTTACGTGGCGGCTTCTATGAAGGGGCAATCTCGGGGAGATCTGATAGTGGCACATACGGTCTTCGAAGAATGTGGTGGCTGGGGAATGGAGCATTTGATGGAGTCGAAAATTGTCGAACCAGCTCTAGTTATAATTGGAGAAGCTACTGATGGAGATATCTGTATAGGCCATAGGGGCCGCGCTGAAGTAGAGATTACTGTTACAGGTCTGGCCGGTCATGCATCTGTTCCTGAACGAGCTAAGAATCCAATCGACCTTATTCCTGATATTGTAGCGGGAATAGAGGAAATAAAAAGAGACCAAAAGATAGACTCTATTTTGGGGGCATCTACTGTGGTAGCTACCAGTCTTGAGGTGCTACCTGAGAGCAGGAATGTTATACCTGACAGATTGACTGTGGTTTTGGACTGGAGGGTTTTACCGGAAATGAACCAAGGACAGATGATCGAACAGGTCCGAGATGCTATTACCAGACAAACAGGAAGTAATCTCGAGGGCTTTGAAGTAAAAGTAGCTACTGCAACTGAGACTCAGTGTTCATACAGTGGCCTACAACGTGAGCGTGACTCTTTTACACCTGGGTTCTTGATGGATCCCAATGATCCTTTAGTTCAAGTAGCAGCGTCGGCTGTTGGAAAACAAGGAAAAGAGGGGCCTGCGGATGTTAGGCCGTGGGCATTTGCTACTGACGGTGGTTGGACAAAAGGAGTTTTCGGAATTCCTACATTGGGGTTCGCTCCAGGAAAAGAACATTTCGCTCATACCAATACAGAACGCCTAGACATAGAAGATGCTCGTTGGTCTTTCCATAAATATCCTGATCTGGTATTGGCCTTACAAAATCATCTATCCTCGTCAAATATTGTTTGAGGCACTAGTAAACCTTGTAAGCTGATATATATTAATAAGATCCCGCCCTGCTCGGTGCAGGGCCCGTGCGACACTACGGACCGTGGGGAACACCATGAGACATTATGAGATAGTTTGCATCTTCGATCCTAGTCTGGATGAGGATACTGTTGGGCAAAAATTGGAGAAGCTACATCCCTTATTGATTGGCGATGATGGTGAGGTTGTGGCCATTGATCACTGGGGAGTCAAGCACCTGGCTTATCCTATCAAAGACAGGAATTCTGGCTATTATGTAGTAAGCCAGGTGAAGGTGAATTCGGTTGCAGGGCTGCCCGAATTCGAGAGAATATTAGGACTCGACGAAACGGCACTGCGTTATTTGATCGTAGTAAACGAAGGGGAGCCAACCACTCAAGAGTCGATTTTAGAAGAAGTTTTTCAGAAACCTGTGAAAGCTGAAGATCTGGGAGAAAGAGATCCCGATCCGCTTGAAGGCTCACAAGAAGTGGTTGGTCCAAGAGGTTCTGCAAGAAGGCGACAAATGGATGGACCACCTGTCGCTGTTCTAAACTACAAAGACGTGGATCGTCTTTCACAGTTTATAACTGAGCAGGCAAAAATTCTTCCGAAAAGGACAACTAAAGTCAGTGCATCGTTTCAGCGCCATTTAGGCAGAGCCATTAAACGTGCTCGATTTTTGGCTTTAATCCCATACGTGGTTAATCACGAAGCTTAAGATTTTTTGTGGAAAACAAAAATCAAGATCAACTGACAGGTTTGGGAGCCGCAGGTCTTCTCTGCCTAATTTTATTGATATCTGTTTTTAATCCTGGAGTTGTAGTTGCTATTTCCTTCATATGGCTTGTAGTAGTCTTTGGGCTAACCAGATGGATAGGATGGGGCATAGCAATAGTATCAGGAATAATAGTAGTGGGTGCTTCTGACATTGAAGCTCTTTGGTATCTCGAAAGAAGCTGGTCTATTTTACTCGCCGGTTGTTTTGCCTCGATTACAATGGTGTTTCCTAAAGCTTTGTTTTTCGATAGAGCGATGGGGTCTCTATTTACGATGTTGAGTGTGGCAGGGGTGTTCTTTATCTGGAACTCCCAATATTGGTACTTAGTGGATGATATTATGAACCAAAATATCATGAACAATATTAAAAGAAGCCTAATGATGTTTAGTGAAATGGACACTGGAATTATGTCTCCAAATATTGTCAGAGAGATGGCGATGAAAATGGCTGGGTACCAGTTCAGATTCTTTCCAGCGTTACTTTCCCTTTCATCTTTGGCTTCAATGGCAGCAGCGTGGTGGGGTTATGTGGGCCTTTCTGGAAAAAGATTTAGGAATTTAGGGAGGTTGAACCAATTCACGTTTAATGATCATTTGGTATGGTGTTTGATATTGGGACTGGTAGCTGTAATCTGGGATTCTAGTGATGGATTGAGCCGTGTCGGAGAGAATCTCGTTCTTTTTATGACTGGGCTGTATGTCATGAGAGGTATAGCGGTGGTTTTTGTCGCAACGGGTATGTTGTTTTTTGGTAAAATGAGTTTACTTCTTGGTTTGATTTTATTCGGTCCGATAATGTTACTGATAGCCTTTGCGATAGGGCTGAGCGATATATGGTTTGATTATCGAAATAGAGTTGGGATGCTAAAGGAAAGTAACCAGTAGGAGGAAATAGTTTATGAAATTGATACTAAAGGAAACTGTCACTGGGCTGGGAAAATCTGGAGACATAGTTGAGGTAAAGGCAGGTTACGCCCGCAATTACTTGATTCCGCAAGGCCTCTCGTATATTGCCAATCCGGCTAATTTGCGCAGACTCGCGGAAGAGCAGGCTCAGTTTGATGAAGAAGCGAAGAAAGGACATCTCGAGGCGGGGCGTCGAGCAGCTCAATTAGAAGATGCACAGGTTTATTTTCAGGTTTTGGCTGCTGAAGATGGCAAATTGTTCGGTTCTGTTACCAATCTGGATATTGTGGAACGCCTTAATGAGGGCAGCCTAGATTTTACAGTAGATCGCTCTATGGTTCAAATGGAGGATCCTCTCAAAATTATTGGAACATTTGCAGTTTCGATCCGTCTACATGAAGATGTTTTGGTGGAAATTGAGGTGCATGTAGAACATCAGGAAGAAGATTGATTTTTCCATGATAGATGTGGTTAGTAGGATGGGGGAGCTGGCTATCGAAATAAAGGGAATGGAGATAGTGGCCCTTGATCTTAGAGGAATTTCTGACGCAGCCGACTACTTTCTAATAGTAACGGGAAATTCAGACGTTCAAGTCAAAGCCATTGCACACCATATAGTTAACGAGCTTAAACTTGAAGATGTGCGCCCAGATCATATAGAGGGAATAGAATCTGGACGATGGGTCTTGATTGATTATTCGAATGTGGTCGTCCACATTTTTCACCCCCTGGAAAGAGACTTTTATCAGCTGGACGCATTGTGGGGTGATGCACCTAAGTCGGTTTTCGATTCTGATGATGTGGAAGACTATTCTAGTTAGCTAGAACAAGACAGGGAAGCGATTTGTACAGAGGGAATCTTCAAACCAGTTGTCAAGTTGATTCTGTCTCTGCTAGACCTTATGCTCATAGCTTTTAAACCTGTGGTGACAGCTTCAGGATAATTGCGTGTTTGTTAGATCAAGAGAGAGGGTAACGAATCTGAATGAAACTTCAGTCGATCACATTAAAGGGCTTCAAATCATTTGCTGATCCGACTGTCATAAATATTCATTCTGGCATAACTGCAGTTGTTGGGCCTAATGGCTGCGGAAAGTCAAATATCAGCGATGCGATTCGATGGGTTTTGGGTGAACAGCGTCCATCTGTAGTCCGGGGTGGGAAGATGGAAGAAGTGATCTTCCAGGGATCCCGTGACCGCCGACCAGTAAACCGTGCATCGGTTGTTATGACAGTGTCGAATGTGAATAAGATCCTGCCTATTGCATTCGATACAGTAGAGATTGGACGGACAGTCTATCGCGATGGTGGCAGCGATTACTCGATCAATCGTTCTGAATGTCGTTTGCGTGATGTGGCTGATTTGTGTCGAGATACTGGACTGGGAGCCAACACATATTCGGTAATAGAGAACCGAATGATAGATGAGATTTTGTCGACCAGAGCCGAAGATAGGCGCACTCTATTTGAGGAAGCAGCAGGAATCGGAAAATATAAAGATCGCCGACGGGGAGCATTGAGGAAACTTGAACAGACTGACCAAGACTTAATTAGGCTAGAGGATGTCATCGGAGAAGTTGAAACAAAAGTACGGAGTTTGAGTCGACAAAAAGGTAAGGCCGAGCGTTATAAGAATTTGAGAGATCGCAGGTTGATCGTTGAAGTGAATGTAGTCCGTGAAGAAACCACGCATTTACAATTAAGACTCGAAGAACTGGACTATGCCCTTGAATCAGAAGGTGAGACGGCCCTGGATGCCACTTCTGGCTTGAGTGTTGCAGAAACTGTTTATGAAAAACTCAAGTTGGAAGAAGTGGGTGCTGAGCGTTATGCCAGAGATGCCGAAAATACATTAGAGACGATCAGACTCAAACTGACCGAATGGGAACGTGATCTTGCTGTTGCTGAAGAACGTCGCAACTATGGCGATAGGAGATTGACTCAAATTGGGGATACGAGAAGTGACCACAGGAGTAAAGTGGAATTGTTGGTCTCTGAACAATGTAAATTAGAGGAAAACGTCGGCAATCAAAATAGTATCTTGGTGAACTTAAAAAGTGATCTAGAAATAGAAAATCAGCTGGTAACCGATTTGAAAACGGAATTGGAAGACTTAGATGGGAGAGTGCAAGAAGCTGACAACCAAGAATTGAACTTTGCAAGAAAACTAGCCTTGTTGACTGGAGAAATAGAATCGACCAAGGGACAATTGGTCGAATTTGAAAGAGCAACTGGTGAGGTGTCCAAGAAATTGGCCAGTGCATCTGATGCACTAACTGAAATAGTGTCTCAAGGAGATTTGTTCGAAAATAGAATAGCTCCTTTGGAGGAAAACCTGAAGTTGGTGAAGGAACAACTGCGGGCAACAGAGAATAATGTTTCTAACTCTAAATTGTTGTTGCAATCTTCAAGACAGAAGTACCTGGACGCTATTGGATCTGCAAGTTCAGTCAAAGCAGAGTTTCATGTGTTGCAAGATATAGACCAAAATAAAGAAGGGATTGATGATGCAGTAAAGGCCTGTCTAGAGTTGCATGATCATGGAGTTCTAGGGTTGATTACGGATTTTATGGAAGTTTTGCCGGAAATGGATATAGCTGTTGAGTCTTATTTGGGTTCATTCTGCCAAGCTGTTGTGGTCAGAGACCATGACAGCGTAAAAACAATCTCTCGTTGGTTCTTGAATGAATGGAAGGGAGGAGGAGGATTAATTTTACTTCCTTGTGATCAAGTCCCTCAAGTAGCAGATGGAACTCTACTGAACGCCATCTCCACTAGAGGGAAGGGGGCAAGCTGGGTAAAAGCACTTGTTGGATCTGCGGACATTCTGGACACACCAGACATACAGGGTGAATCTGTTAGGACTACTGTATCAAGAGACGGAGTGGTTATCGATACTATTGGATTTGTCAGGGTCGGGAACCTTTCTAATAATCAAGGTGTCCTTGAACGCAAGAACAGGATTGTCCAGTTAAAGGATTCTCTAGAATCTAAGCAGACTATCGTTGCTGAAACAGAATTAGCGGTCATAGAAGCGGAAAAATATTTAAGTGATTCAGAAAGTATCCTTGAGACCAAACGGATTCATGTGGCTGAAGCGGAAGATCAATTACGTCGGACAAAGTCAGAAATTAAAAGTCAGGTCACTCTGCGTACTACGGTAGATTCACATCATGAAGAACTTGTTAGAAGACTTGAAGGGACCAAGGTAGCTAAAGTAAAAGCAGCAGAGCGAATAATTGATTTGGAGAAAGTTAAAAGAAAATCAGAGTTGGAGAAAACTAATATTTTAGTGGCCAGAAAATCTTTAGTAGAAAACTTGAAAAGTCTACAGATTGAATGGGAGACACACAGATCAAAAGAGAATCAACTTGAAGTGGCAGTTGTTAGGAATGAAGTAGAAATCCAAGGATTGGAAGAAAAATTAAGAGACCTACGAAGAGAAGAGAACGAGGGAGAGGAAAGGTTGAGTAAACTGTTGTCTGAGGAAATGGGTTTACAGGAAGAGATGACGAGTGTGCTAAAGCTCAAAGAAGAAGGGGCGATTGTCATGGATACACTCTTCCAGGAAAATGATCGAGCTAAGACAGCGGTGACCGAGAAAAGGATTGCACTCGAAGTGGTGGTGAGTGATGTACAAAAGATTGAGAAGGAAGTCAAATCTTACAGAGAAGCAGAAAGAAAAACTTCGGACCGTCGTCATACACTTGAACTTGAACGTCAAGAAGTCATTAGTCGCCAAAGTATCATAAGTGGAAGATTGGAAAGTGAATGGGGTCGATCATCACAGGTCCTTCTTGAAGAAATTGATGTGATTCACACTGATAATGAAGATCTCAAAAGAGAACTAGAGGGAATCCTAGAGAAATTGAATCGGATTGGTCTGGTCAATATGCTGGCTGTGGAGGAACACGAAGAACAAAATCAGAGACTTTCATTTCTTTCCGAACAAAAAGCCGACTTACTTGGTGCCAAGCAGGATCTGACGGAAGCTATTCGTCAAGTAAACGAGACTGCGATCAACTTATTTCAGGGGGCTTTCGAAGAAATAAGAGGTAATTTTCGAAGTACGTTCGATAGATTATTTGAAGGTGGGACAGCAGATATATGGCTGACGGATCCTTCAGATCCACTCGAATCAGGAATTGAAATTCATGCATCCCCTAAAGGAAAGAAAACTCAGAGAATAGAGCTACTGTCAGGAGGCGAAAGAGCTCTGACTGCGCTCTCGCTACTCTTTGGGATTTATCTATTTAAGCCCAGTCCGTTCTGTGTACTTGATGAGATAGACGCACCTTTGGATGAAAATAATATTGGGAGATTCATTCGTTTGTTGGAAGATTTCAAAGAGCAAACTCAGTTTATTTTGATTACCCATAATCCACGTTCAATTGAAGCCGCAGATTGGATTTATGGAGTGACTATGGAAGAGCCTGGGGTCAGCACTATAGTGGGTGTGCGTCTCGCCAAAGATGATATAAGCGAATGAATTCCGAATGTCTGGAGTCCCTCGGACTCTCGGAGTTGGGTGTGGGCACTGCTACCTCATCTCTATATAGAGTTTGCTGGCAATGTCTCATGTGTATAAAACCAGGAAGCTTCATCTGTAGGAAAAAGAATAATTCCGTTATTTTGTATAAGTATAGCCGACTCCTTTTGTGGGTCGCTTAATTCGATCTTCTTATGAATGAGTCTAATCAGCCACCAGGGTGAGATAGTTATGTTAGTAGTTATGAAACATGGGGCTTCAGAAACAGAAGTTAATAATGTGGTAGAAGTGATTGAGAATTTGGGCTATGAGGCTAAAGCCATGCCTGGGAAACAGAGAACAACAGTAGGATTGATGGGGAATGACGGCAGAGTAGATTCGTCCCGAATTCAAGGTCTGACTGGAGTGCTGGAGATCATCTTGGTCACTAAGCCTTATAAACAAGTCTCTAGGGAATGGCGTGAAGCAGATACCATTGTTGAAGTAGGTGGTGGGGTCACCTTCGGAGGCTCTTCAGTTCCTGTAATCGCGGGGCCTTGTTCGGTAGAAAGCGAATCACAAATAATGGATATAGCCCATCAATTAAAGGAATTGGGAGCTTCTCTTTTGCGAGGAGGAGCTTTCAAACCGAGAACATCACCTTATTCCTGGCAAGGCCTGGGTGAGAAAGGATTGGAATTGCTTGCCCGGTCGAGAGAAGCAACTGGGTTGGGTATTGTTACCGAGGTTATGGATTCAGAGAATGTGGATTTGGTTAGCCAATATGCTGATATTGTTCAAATTGGAACTCGTAACATGCAGAACTATCCATTGTTACGGAAGATTGGACAGTGTGGGAAGCCTGTGCTCTTAAAAAGAGGAATGTCCGCTACCATCACAGAATTATTACTAGCTGCTGAGTATCTGTTCGCTGAAGGCAACCAACAAGTAATTTTATGTGAGCGAGGTATAAGAAGCTTTGATAACCATACTAGAAATCTACTTGATTTGTCTGCCATCCCGGTGGTAAAGGGATTGTCACACCTACCCATAATCGCTGATCCCAGCCATGGGACTGGTGTGCGGGATAAGGTGACTCCGATGGCTAGAGCAGCAGTAGCCGCTGGAGCAGATGGTCTAATGGTAGAGGTTCATCCCAATCCAGCTGAAGCGCTCTCTGATGGAGCACAATCACTCTATCCGGATCAATTTTCAGAATTAATGAGAGAGATCAAAGTCATAGGAACAGCGATTGGACGAGAGGTCGGGTCCTAGAGGAGAATATATAGCCGAATAGACTTCCCACATGTTGAAGAGAGTCTGTGTTCATGAGTTCATTAAAATGCCTCTAACGAAGAACGAATAGCGTTGACGCTCCTCTTTATTCAACCTAAGTTCACCAGCATAAACAAGCTGGTGGATTCAATGTTCTCAAAGATAGAAATTTTGGTCGTTTATGGATTTTAAGGTGAGAACTTGACAGTGTGATGTTCGCAACCTTCCGTTTCTTTTACTTGGAATTCTAGCCCATTGTCACATATAGCTTTTGCTAGAAAATATCGCCCACGCTCATTCTGTGACGTGACTGCCCAGGAACATGTCTCTGAAACCTTAAGACGGGCTGTAACAGACGACCGTGTTGGTCATGCTTATCTGTTCTGTGGACCAAGAGGTGTTGGAAAGACCACATTGGCGAGGGTTCTGGCGATGGCTCTCAATTGTGGAAACCTGGCAAAAGACGGTGAGCCCTGTGGTACTTGTGACAGTTGTTCTCGGATTTGGAGTGGAAAGACAGCCCTTGATGTGGTTGAAATCGATGCCGCATCGAATCGGGGGGTAGACGACGCTAGGCAGCTAAGAGAACGTGCCATGTATGCTCCGTCACAGGAGAAAAATTACAAGGTCTACATTGTTGACGAAGCACACATGTTAACTAGAGAAGCTTGGAATGCTTTATTAAAAATCCTAGAAGAACCTCCTCCAAGGGTAGTATTCGTGTTTGCGACCACGGAACCCCAAAAAATACAACAGTCGGTTGCTCCAATCCTTTCTCGTTGCCAACGTTTTGATTTTCATAGAATTGGTGTCGAGGAAATTGTAAAACGCTTGGAATTTGTAGTGACGGAAGAAGGGTTTTCTTATTCTGCAGGCGCTTTGAAGGTAATTGCTCGTAAAGCAGAAGGTGGTATGAGAGATGCACTGTCGGTCCTAGACCAGGTGGTAGCTTTGACTAGTGGTGAGATCACCGATCACTCAGTAACTAGAATCTTAGGCTTGGTCCAGCACGAGCGATACCTCGATGTTTTGGACATAATAATTAGCCGGAACCACGGACAAATATTTAACTTTGTTCAAGATCTATCAGATGAGGGATATGATTTTGTCGAGTTCTATCATGGCCTCGTCGAAACCCTGAGGTATCTTCTTCAGCTGTCGTTAGGGAGCGAGCCATCTCACGTTGATGAGGAAAAGACTTCCTCTTTGAGGGAGCGAGCTAGTCATTTAAGACCTTCTGATTTATTACGGATGCTTGCCCTGGCCACGGATCTGGAAAATGCTGGAAGTTTGAAGAGGCATGCGAATTTACAGCTTATTGTAGAAATGCTCTTGCTAAGAATGAGTTATATGGAGCGAACCATAAAAATCGAAGAATTGTTAGGCCAACTTGGGACACCAAGCTCTGAAGTCAGAACAAGCCGAAAGTCAGGTGAAGAAACTGAATTTCGAGATGATGATGTGAAAGTTGAGGATGAGCAGGATTTGGAGGCTGATACACCAGCAAGAGAAACTGTTACTGATGTTGCGAGTCCAGAATTAGGCGATGATGCTGTATTCTCACAAGTATGGTCAGAGGTAATTGTGGGAGCGATTGGAATTCCTAGAGGTGGCAAACCTTTTTTGAGGGCCTGCAGGGTATACGGAGGTATGAATGGGGAGTTCATTATCCAAGGGCCTTCAGAAGAGATTATAGATAAAATTAAAGGCGATCAATTTGGTCAAGCAATCAGAGACAGAGTAAGAGAACTTGTCAAAAAAGATATAGAGATCGTTTATGTATCCGAAAAAATAGAGGATACGGATATCGATGAGAAGTTGCCACGAGAACGATTGGACGCTCTTATCGAAAAGGATCCAGGCCTTCAGAGAGCGGTAGATGAACTAAATTTAGAGTTGTTGAATTGATTTGAAAGGATTGTTTTTTTGAGGAGTGTAAGATGGTAGGTTTTGGAAAAATAATGGAAATGGGACAGAAACTCCAAAAACGTGTTGGAGAATTGCAAGAGGAACTTGAGAGTATCGAGGTCTCTGGCTCCTCAGGGGGAGGAATGGTTACGGCAATTGTGAATGGGAAAGGTTCCATCCTTTCTGTTAGGATAGGAAAAACCTTGATGGGTGGAAACGATCAAGAGTTATTGGAAGATCTAGTTGTATCAGCTGTTAGCACAGCTCAAGAAAAGGCCAGTAAAATCAGCAAAAAGAAAATGAAAAGGATAACTGGAGGTTTGCCTATCCCTTTCCCAGGTCTATAGTCTGGTGTTTAGACAATTTTCTAGCTTTGTGATTTGGGTAATAGGTGAAATAGAATGTCCTTAATTCAACAACTAGTTTTGGAATTCAAGCGACTACCTGGGGTGGGTGAAAAAACGGCTCAAAGATTTGTTTACAGTCTATTGAAAAAATCCAATCAAGATCCGATCAGATTATCCAATCAGATTCGAGAAGTGGTGGAAAAAGTTCGTCCTTGCAGTTCTTGTGGAAAATTTACGGAACTGGGAGAGTGTGAGATATGCACGAATCCGAGTCGCGATATGAGCCTGATCTGTGTAGTGGAGGAAGCTCATGAAGTTGAAGCGGTTGAAAAATCTAGGAGTTATAGCGGGCTTTACCATGTCTTAGGAGGCAAGCTGTCCCCCTTGGATGGAATAGGCCCTCAAGAGCTAAATCTGGCCTCTTTGTTTGAGAGAATCAAAAGAGAAGGTTCTATTGTTCAAGAGGTGATTATTGCTACCAATTCTAGTGTTGAAGGTGAGGCCACTGCAGTCTACCTTGAAGCGGTGATCAGACCTCTCGGTCCACGGGTCAGTAGGTTGGCACGTGGGATCCCAGTAGGAGGTGACTTAGAGTACGTGGATACCTCAACCATAGTAGAAGCGATGGATAGAAGGACGGAAATGTAGATAATGAATAAAAATACTAAAAAGACTGGACTGGCTGTAATATGTGTGGCTGTCTTAGGGATGTTGGCGACTTGGGTGATCAAGGATCAGATAGTCCGACATAGAAGGGATTTATTTAGTCAGAAATTCCTAAGACGCTTGGCAGCCCTCGGTCACATGGCTAAGGTTGAAGCTTCAGTTGATAATATCAACCTAATGAGGGATTTCATCCTTTGGGAGAAGAAAGAAACTTTAAAAGAAAGGGCTAGGTTGATTATCTCTCGTATGGAACAAGAAACATTGGCGTCTGACATTCCAAGCCTCTGACGCTCGGATAGGATCAAGGTTTATTATGAAACTAAGTTATTTTTTGGATTGACTAATGGGTTTAATTAAGAATTTGCCCAATTTGGTTACAATGGGACGTATGCTTTGTTGCCCAGCAATTTTTTTTCTAGCTCTCAGCGATTCACTGGGAGCAAAACTGGCGGCCTTCGTCCTATTTCTTTTTGCTGGAATTTCAGACTTGTGGGATGGCTATTTAGCACGGAAGTATGGTTGGATTACAGATACTGGAAAGCTGCTGGACCCTTTGGCGGATAAGTTGCTTCTGATAGCTACTTTTTTCCCTTTTTACTTTATCTCTCACCGTGAGGGTGGTGAATTTCTGATACCATATTGGGGATCACTGCCACTGTGGGTTATGGTAGTAATCTTGGGTCGAGAAATATTCGTTACTATTTTAAGGCTATGGGCCGTTGGACGAGAAGTAGTCATTCCGGCAGGAACATCAGGAAAGTATAAAGCTCTACTCCAAAATTGTTTCTCTGGTGGCCTTCTATTTTGGTATCCTCTGCAAGACATCGGTCGGGCCGGGAATTTTTCAGAGTGGCCGTATAGATTGTGGCTGGAATTCCACTCTATCTGGATCGGAGTCACACTTGCTCTTGCATTAGTATTCAGTATTTATTCAATGTTAGATTATCTCTGGAGTTATAGAAAATTGATTGGAATAAACCGGAGTGACTGATCCCACGGCTATCAATTCCGCAGTGGTTGCTGTCGGAGACGAACTTCTGTTTGGAATGACTGTGGACGGAAATGGGTCCTGGCTAAGTAAGAAGCTGACAGAGATGGGGGCACCTGTATCAGCCAGGTGGGTAATAGGAGACGATCCCACGGCTATCAAGCGTACTGTTTTGACGGCTCTAGGGAAGTCAGACTTGGTCATTGTGTGTGGTGGATTAGGACCCACTAGCGATGACCGAACAAGACCGGCTGTGGCTGACTTGTTTGGTCTAAAATTGGTTATAGACCAAGGGTTGGCTGATAAGCTTCACGGTCGATTTTCTTCGGCTGGTCATGGGACACTTCCCACCAATAATCTTGCCCAGGCCGAGGTTCCGGAAGGATCTATCGTAGTCCCCAATTATGAAGGAACAGCGCCAGGTTTAATTATAGAAGAGGGCAAAAAATCAGTGGTCCTTCTGCCAGGAGTTCCTCACGAAATGCGGTTGATGTTCGACTCAACAGTGACAGATTATATAAACCAACGCTTTCAACTGTATTTAAATCCTATATTACATAGAACTTTTAACACTAGTGGCATTCCAGAATCACTCTTGGCTGAAAAGATTGGTGAACACGTGGCGGATTTTCCTTCCGATGTTTCCTTAGCCTTTCTTCCAGGCCTACAGGGTGTCTCAGTCAGATTGACCACGACTGTTTCTAGTGGTGAAGGAATTGCAAATCTGGATTTCTGTGAAAATCTTATCGGACCACATTTAAATCCCTACTGCTATAGTGTAGGGGAAAAAAGCCTTATCGAAGCTGTGGCTGATCGATTATTAATCGACAAGAAGAGTTTTGCTGTCAGCGAAAGCTGTACAGGTGGATTCATATCTAAGCTCATTACGGATTATCCAGGATCTTCACGTTATTTTAAAGGAGCGATAGTTGCCTACGATCCAGCTACGAAGTCGGATATTTTGGGCATCGAGAGATCACTGATTGAAAAACATGGGATCGTGTCTGAAACGATAGCATCTGCGATGGCAGAAAAGACTGCCGATATAATGAATACGGATTTTGCGATTGGATTGACTGGTGTCGCAGGCCCAGAAGGTGGCAGTCTAGCTTGTCCAGTCGGTACAGTGTGCTATGCTGTAGCAGGTGGTGGTCGAGTTGTCAGTTTTCGAAAAAGGTTTATGGGCGACAGGACGTCTATCAGAGAGCGAGCTACTCAAGCAGCACTCTTTTCCTTGTTTCAAATACTGACAAAAAATACTGGATTAAGATAGATTTGATCTGGCATAAAACCCAGAATAACTCTTTGACATCAACTTGGACGCACAATGAAAGAAGAGACCACCACCAATAAAGAAGAAGAAGCTACATGTAGTGGTAAGGAGGAAGATCATTTAGAGATTGCTTCTGATGATTCTATGATAGAAAGTAAATCTGAAGACGCAGAGTCTCTAGATAATAAACCTGAGACCGATCTAGAGATACTTGAATCAGAGCTGGCATCTAAAGAAGACAAATATATAAGGTTGGTTGCAGAGTTTACGAACTATCGTCGTAGGGTGGGGAAAGAGATGTCTGGAGCTCGTCACAAGGGACAAGCTGATCTTTTGAGCGGATTTTTGGAAGTCCTAGATGATCTGGAGCGTGTTGGCGTCACTGAGAAGACAGAATATAGTGTGAAATTTCTGATCGAAGGGATAGAGATGGTGGAGAGAAAATTCAAACAAGTATTGGACGCTTCTGGGGTAGAAATGATCGACCCTTGTGGCGAAATATTCAATCCAAATGCTATGGAAGCCATGGTCACAGTTCCTACTGATCTTCCCGAAGAAGATGGACAAGTCTGCGAGGTCCTCCAAAAAGGATATCGGCTTGGAGATCAACTTCTGCGGGCGGCTCAAGTTTCAGTGTTAAAGGGAAAATAATCTCTACTAATGTGCTAAAAACCTGTCATGCAGTGACTTAAGAAGAAGACAAAAGGTTATGGGTCCTAAGAAAGATTTCTATAAGATGCTGAATGTTCCAGAGCACGCCACAGGACCGGAGATCAAACAAGCCTACCGAAGACTAGCGAAAAAATATCATCCGGATAGAAACCCCGATGATCCAGGAATTGCAGATCAATTTAAATTATTGGGTGAAGCCTATGGCGTCTTGTCAGATTCTAGCAAACGTAAGCAGTATGACCAAACCCGCAAATTTCCAAATATTGAGCGGGACGGTGCGGGATTTGGCGTAAGACCTTCAGGAGAACGGTTCTCATTTGAAGATTATGGAACGCTTAGTGGACTAGGTGATATTTTTAGTTCCATTTTTGATCAAAATGATCTTCGGCAATCCCCAGGGTTGGAAACCTTTAAAGGCAAGGACATTCGGTACAGATTGGAAGTTCCTTTTCAAACTGCCGTGAACGGTGGAAAAATGTCCATTAGGATACCTATCAGTGAAGATTGTAGCTTCTGTTCCGGCGGCGGACAAAAAGGAAAAGAGTCACAGCGATGCACTGAGTGCCGAGGAACAGGGCATGTTACATTCGATCGAGGACCATTTGTAAAGGCTCGACCTTGTCCAGGATGTTTTGGAAGGGGTTCGATCCCTCAAATAAAATGTAATATATGTAAAGGTTATGGCATTATGCAAAAAGAACGCATCCTGCATATTAGAGTACCTAAAGGTATCGATTCTGGATCAAAATTGAGAATTTCGGGAAAAGGAGAACGAGGAATTAGAGGAAGTAATCCGGGAAATTTAATTGTCACCTTCAAAGTGAAAGCTGATGGAGTGTTCCGTAGAAAAAATCTAGATGTTTATACGACCCAAAAAATCAATTTAAAACAAGCTGTGTCTGGGGCTGATTTGTTATTAGAGACAGTCCACGGTAAGAATGTCCTTCTGAATATCCCAGAGGGAACACAAAGCGGCACTAAATTTCGGATAGGAGGTAAAGGTCTGGAAGTTAATGGTCAAGTTGGAGATCATTACGTAGAAATTAATGTTGAAATCCCTAAACATTTATCTAAAGAGCAAAAACAGTATGTCGACAAGCTCGCTCATCTGTCAAAGACTCATTCGTAGGGGATACCCGTAGAATTAGGTTCTTACGGAGAGTTCATCTCCATCTAAGGCGGACTGTATACGGCCGCCTCCTAAGACTTGATTCCCGGAAAACAATACAGCGGATTGACCTGGTGAGATAGCACGCTGAGGTGTTTTGAATTCTAAAATCATTGACTTTCCTGTGGTCCGGACTGTTGCAGGAACATCAGATGCTCCATAGCGGATCTGGACACCTAAAGTTGATCCAGATTCTGGTTCCTCATCTAGCCAGTTGAGATTTCCAATCTCTAGGGCAGGATGAAAACACTGTTCTTTAGTTCCAATGACTACTTCTCTAGTGTTGGGCCTGATTTCGACCACGTAAAAGACGTCGTTTCGACCACCACCTAACCCTTTTCGTTGCCCGACAGTATAGCTTGCGAATCCTTCGTGAGTCCCGACTATGTCTCCGGTCAAAGTGACAAGGGGGCCAGGCTGCAGAGATGGATGAAGTGCAGGAAGTTTTCGCTCTAATAGATCTCTGTAGTTGCCTGATGGAACAAAACAGATTTCCTGTGACTCTGGTTTATCGGCCGTTATCAGCTTGAGTTCACGTGCCTTTTTTCGAACAGTATCTTTATCGAGGTTTCCGAGAGGGAAGTGGAGGAACGGTAACATTGTTTTAGGCAGATCCCAAAGGAAATAGGATTGATCTTTTTTAAGGTCCGATCCTCTCGATAGGAATGGGCCGAGTCCTGTCCGATCAGTTATCCGAACGTAATGCCCTGAAGCAACACCATCGCATCCCATTAACCTGCCTTTTTCTAATAGATCTGGAAATTTTGTATTAGAGTTGCATCGTACACAAGGATTGGGAGTTCGCCCCACTGCATATTCAGATACGAAGTCATCTATCACATTAGTCGTGAAATCTTCTTCTACATCAAAGACATAATGAGGGATACCTAGCACTTCTGAAACATGACGGGCATCTGTTATCCCTTCTAGCCCACAGCAGGTTTTTGAAGGCCCTTTGTTCTCTGAATAGCAGAATGTTTTCATAGTGGCTCCAATTACGTCAAAGCCATTGTCTATGAGTAACGCGGCGGCCAGAGATGAGTCCACTCCCCCTGACATCGCCACGAGTATCCGTTTTTTCTTCATGTTCAATCCAATTGTTTTCGCATGCGTAAGATTACTGATTTAGTAGCTTCTGTAGCGCTATGAATATCATTCATATTGGTAGAAAGCCCGAAACTAAATCGAATGACTGCAGTCGTATCTGATTCTCCATAGATGGCTTTCAACACATGGCTCCTTTTGTTGGATCCGCTTGTGCAGGCGGACCCAGAGGAAACGCAAATGCCCTCCATATCCAAGTTGGCAAGTAAGGTTTCACCATCCAAGTCAGGAATGCCTACATTCAAGATATGAGGGGCTCTAAATTCTCCATGGCCGTGAATTTTCAAATCGCTAATTCCAGATGTCAGTTGATTTTCTAATGTATCTCTAAGTTCGGTGAGACGGGTGTGTTCGGCTTGCTGTTCTTGTATACAAAGATCCAGGGCTGTTGATATGCCAACAGCCCCTACAACATCTGGCGTCCCTGGTCTGAGACCGCCTTCTTGTCCTCCCCCGAATATCAGAGGTGCTAAAGTGTTGCCTTTGCGTACAAAAAGAATCCCTGTTCCTTTCGGCCCACAGATTTTGTGACCACTTAAGGACAAGAAGCTGGCAGGGATTTTACTGAGATTTATAGGTATCTTTCCACAGGCCTGTACTGCATCTGTATGCATAGGGACACCATAGGATTGGGCGATCTCAGCTATTTCTTGTATGGGGAGGCATATTCCGGTTTCGTTATTGACAGCCATTACTGAAATGATCGTGGCATTGTTTTTAAGGGACGCTTTCAACCCTCTTAAATTCAGTCTTCCTTTTGGATCCACAGGCAGTAAAGTTATTGATCCTTTTTGTTTTATCGAATGAGTCGAAGCTTCAAGGACAGCTTTGTGTTCAATCTCAGAGGTTATCACCCGAGGAACTCGTCCTCGCTGTAATTCAAGTTGAACACTTCCAAGAATAGCGAGGTTGTTAGATTCAGTACCTCCTCGGACAAAATATATTTCTCCGCGATCTACTCCTAATGCGATTGCGATTTTTTGTCTGGATTCTTCCAGTTGTATGTTAGCTCGTCTTCCCCAAAGATGTTGACTTGCAGGATTCCCAATATCTTCGGAGTAAGCCTGATCCATTGCTTGCTTCACTTCCGAACGAATTGGAGTTGATGCTGCATGATCGAGGTAGATGGATTCCATAAATGGTTCTGAACCTTTGTATCACAACATTCGACAGTTGTTGAGAGATATATATAATAGAAACATATGACTGATTCCCATAGGTTTCTCAGAAAAACCTATGGGAGAGTACGATCACTTAAAAAGCAGAAACCAAATTCGGATCCGCAAAAGAGTTTAGCTTGACTGTCTCTCTGGTCCAAAACGGTTCTCCGTAACAAGTCCGTACTCTTGAACCGTGAAAAGCACAGTGCATCTTCACCTGATCAACCAAAGGTCTGTCGCCTCCTTTGAATACTTCTCCTGCTGCTGTCTTGCCAGCAAATTGCGATTCGAAGCATTCAATGGCTCGAAGTTTGTCATCGATATGTTCAGTTATATCGATGACAAATGTTGGCCTTTCTAGTTCTTCTCGAAACAGCAAGCAGTGGATCACACTATCAGGCCTATGGATCTTGCCTTCCGAACGGTAATTTTTGATGCCAGAGAGGAAGCAAGAGTCATAAACCAACTGAGCTGCTTGTCGATGATCAGGATGACGAGCTTCCTTGGAGTGGGTCACTACTGTCCGTGGTGCTAGCTCTCGAATCACTTTTACCAATACACTTCGCGAATGGTTATCGTTAATCAGTTCGGAATCTGTTAGTTTTGCATTTCTGCGAACGGATAAACCGAGAACTGCACTAGCCTGTGCTGCTTCATGTGCTCTAATCCCAGCATTTCCAGTTGTCCCAGCTTCTCCTTGAGTTAGGTCGAGCACTCCCACCCGTTGTCCCATTGAGGAAGATTTAGCAAGAGAGCCTCCACAGAGGAGCTCAGCGTCGTCTGGGTGGGCCATAATGGCTAGTATATCTAAAGGTTCAGTCATTTCGATCTATTCGAATCTGAGTGCGGTAACTGGGTCCATTCTTGAGGCTCTCAAGGCCGGCACGAGCCCAAAAACAACACCAGTGAGGATTGCTGAGCTGAGAGCTGTGGCAATGGCCCAAAATGGGATAGATGCGGGTATCGGGCTATAGGCAGCTATCAGCTTGGCAAGAATGCCACCACCAATCATCCCAGTAGAGCCGCCAAGGAACGTTAGAAGTGCCGATTCCACTAAGAATTGCCAGAGAATTTCTTTTCTACGAGCTCCCAGTGCTTTCCTTATACCGATTTCTCTGGTGCGCTCTGTGACTGAAATCATCATGATACCGATGACTCCGATTCCACCCACCAAGAGCCCAACCGAAGACAGAGCCAGCATAACTAAAAAGAATACACCAATGAATTTATCTAACGTTTCCAATAATTCTGCTGAACTAATAACATTGAAATCATCATTTTGATTCGGTCGAAGTCTCCGTATCAAACGCATCTCACCGATAACTTGATCCATAGCATCGGCCTGAAAAATGGAATCATGAGGAACAACCAAGATAGAAGCTTGAGAGTTAGGCGCCTTCAGTCGTTTCATCGCTGAAGAGTAGGGTAAAACGGCAAATCGTGTCACGGCCTCTGCAAATACGTTGTCAGCACCTTTGTATACACCTACGACTGTGAATGCTTCGGTGACTCCCCTGCTGGCAGGTGTTGTCAATTTAATTTTGCGTCCCACGGGATCCCTGGCTCCGAACAGTTCTTCGCCTAAAATAGCAGAAATGATGACTAGAGGCTTGGATTGTCGGACTTCCTCTGGTGTGAAATTCCGTCCCGATGTGAATTCCCCTTGGTTGTAACGGTTCCATCCAGAGGCGGCACCAGTTGTGGGAACATTACTTATTAATTGTGCGTCTACAGCCATGTTCGTAACGAAATCAAAATTGTACAGAGCTTCATCTATGTTGGATAGTTTTGTTAAACGTTCAGCTTCTTCGGGTTGGATGCGGGGATTGTTCCACCATGCTGGTCGCTGATTACCTCCGCCGATTTGAACGCTTGTGAAATCGAATCTCATCACAATAAAATTATTTGGACCAGCGGCTTCAAACGCTTCTATGATAGAGCTTCTGATTCCAGTTACCAGGGCAGCAATAATTACTATCACTCCAACTCCTATAGATACTCCCAGGATCGTTAAGCTTGATCGAAGCTTGTTGGTTTTGAGAGAAACAAGACCTATAGATATGCCCTCTTGTAGTCCATGTAGCAATTTCATTTACTCGTACCTCAGCGCATCTACTGGTGGAAGTTTGGCAGCCTGTGATGCTGGGTAAATCCCTGATCCCACACCTACGAGGGTCCCTAGGAGAACGCTCAATAGGATCCATTTCCAGTCAATTGCGGCCGGAAGAGCCGAATTCGCATTAATTAGGAATGTTATGCTGGTTCCCAGTATGACTCCGATTATGGCACCAGTACCTGTCAATGTGATCGTTTCTATCAGGATCTGGGATAAAATATCGTTTCTACGGGCTCCGATTGCTTTTCTTATTCCGATTTCTCTAGTCCGTTCCATGACTGAAACGAGCATTATATTCATAATCACAATTCCGCCTACTACTAAGGATGTCGCAACTAGGCCAGGAAGTGCCAAGAATAAGATCTTGGATATGTTATCCCAGAAGCTCAAAGTTTGGTCCGCAGTTTGTAGATTAAAATTGTTCTCTTCGGTCGGCCGCAGCCTTCTTTGGGTGCGAAGAATCCCTTCCACTTCACTTTGTAGGGCTCGTAGATCACCGGGATCTTCAGCTTGGATGACCACACGGTCAAGGATGTTTCGCCCGTTTTGAAAAGACTGCATCGGTGAGGTTAAAGGTGCAACCACTAGATTGTCCAACGAAATGCCGAATAGGCTGCCCTGTTCTTCCAGGACGCCGATGACCCTATAGGAGGCTCCTCGCACTCTAACTCTTCTACCAATAGAATTGAGGTTTTCGAAGAGAAGGTCTGCTGTTTCAGTACCTAGGATGATTACGGAAGCACCTCGTGCCTGTTCCTGTGGAGTGAAAGAACGTCCTTCAGTGACTACCCATGAACGTATTTCAGGAACTTCTTCTGAGACCGCGAAGATTTGAACATTCTCTGCCTTTCTTCCGTCTTCAGATACAACTTCACCTCCATTGTTAAGTTGGTTCTCCGCTCCAACTCTTCCTGGAATAGTAATCCGTTCTTCTAGTGCTTCCCAGTCTTCTGTGGTAACCCTGGGCCTTCGATCCCTAGCACGTGCACCTGACCCTCTGAATGCCGGATCACTGGACAAACGTCTCAAAGTTATGGTGTTAACTCCGAAAATAGCGGACCCAAAATCTTCTCTGACGTATCGATCCACCCCTTCGACAATACTTACAACGACCAGCAAAAACATGACTCCCAGAACGACACCTAGGATACTGAAGAAGCTCTTTAGTTTTTGAGCCCATATTTGGCGGAATGCCAATCGGAATTTCTCAGATAAATCCATGTTGGCCTTGTCCGCAGTTCAGATTAACCACCGATTCTAATTTGCATCCTGCCACCGAATATTCCGCCACTTCCTTCATCAGTCTCTGTTTGCTTGACTGAGTTATCGTCTTCTAGTTCACGGATTTCTTGGTAGGGACCTACTACAATTGTGTCACCTTCGCTTATACCAGAGAGAATTTCAAAATGCTCTTGTCCAGTAATTCCTATCTCTACAGGAGCAAATTTGACTCTACCCTCAGAAACGATAAACACACCTTCTAAATCAACGTTTCTCGAGCGAAGGAGAGGCCCGATATTTTGTTCCTGACGATTGTCATCATCAGAGTCAGTTTCATCAGAGTCATCTGTAGATCTAATTGTGAGAGAAATGATCGGGACCGATAATGCACCCAACCTGGTTTCGATGATTATGTCAGCTGTAGCTGACAGATCTGGGCGTATGCCATCAGGTGGATTTGACATAGAAATCACTACTTCGAAATCTATAGTAGATGTTTGACCGTTTGCTGCTGGTTGGATGGCGCTATTACCGATTTCTGTCACTAAGCCACCGAATAATTGGTTCGGAAAGGCATCAAGCTCTAGAATGGTGCTATCTCCTAGCGCGATATATGGAATATCAGTCTCATCTACTTCTAAAACGACTTCTACGGCAGACAGCTCACTGATGGTGAGAACTAAGCTCCCAGGATTATTCATAGTGCCTACTATTACTGTCTCTCCTTCTTCTACGTTTAGTCGGGTCACTTTTCCGGATATCGGTGCTCTAAAAATTGTTTTACTGAGTAGTTCGTTGGCTTCAGTCAGGGAAGCTGCGGCCTGTGCTACACCAAATTGAAGAGCCTCAAATTGGCGAGAACCCATTTCCACTTCAGTTCCTAGATTGTCCAATTGTTGTCGCATCACCAATAGTGAATCTCGTTGGAAGATATTTTCTAGTCTATCCAGGTCTCGGATCGATCTGTTCAAATTGGCTTCCTGTTGTCTTAGCTGGGCATCTGTTTGATTAAGGAATGCTTCTGCCCTTGAGACACTGGCTTGAAATTGAGTAGGATCTAGTCGGAGGAGAAGTTGGCCCGCTATCACATCATCCCCTTCTTCTATCAACAATTCTGAAACACGTGCGGACACGTCGGAGCTCATATCGACGACTCGCCCTGCTCGGATATTCCCATTAGCAGTAACTGTTTCTGTTAGGTCTCTGTGAGCGACTGATTCCAAACGCACTTCAGTTGGTTTTTCTCTTTTGTTCAACACAAGGGAAGTCATGGATATCAAGCATATTACAATGACCGAAGAAACGATCCAGATTTTAGTTTTTCTATTCATGTCACTCTACTCTATTCGTAGTGAGGTTCCGACTACTGCTTCTAAATTAGTCAGAAAATCATGGTAAGCGAAGATGGCCTCTATCTGGGCACGATCAGCTTCTACTTTCAATGTCTCAGCTTCGAGGAGCTCCAGGAAACTTGCCAAGCCTTCACGGAAGCGTTCACGGGCCAGGCGGAGCTGCTCATCGACTACTGTTTGATTGCGCTCGTCGATGAGTGCAGACTGGTAGGCCGCACGAATTGTGGCGAGTGTGGTCTCTATATCTGCCCTTAGGGCCAAATCTTGTTCCTTTAGGTTTAAGTCGAGATCTTCCAACCGTACATTTGCCTCGGCCAGTTGGCGATTTCGATTTAAGCCTTGAAACAGAGGTAAGCTCACTGTTATAGCAGCAGACGCGGGTTGTCCAGTAAAGTTAAATGGGAATTGGCTATTTTCCCTTCTTATCTGCTCTGTCATTTCATCAGTGATTGCAAAGCCCGAACAATCCCTAGCTGGCAGAGGGTTGCTTAGCCTGCTGTAGAGAATATTGGTATTTGTGCAGCTTTGGGTAGCAGACGCTGCTTGTGATTCAGCCTGATCGAGTGAAAAGCCAATATTGGATGCTTGCCTGGTAAACCCACTGATCCCAGCCCTCATGGATATGGTCGGGAAATATGTACTCTTGGCCATCTTGACCGTGTAGTTAGCCGATGAACGACTCGCTCTCAGAGATTGGAGATTAGGGTTCTGTCGTACTCCCAAGGCATAGAGCTCTTCAGGATTCCAAGTCGGAGCCGAGAGTGAGAATGTTGTAGTTGTATTGAAGACATTATTGAGTCCTACACCCATTTTTTGCAAGAGTCGGATCCGAGCGTTTGAAAGATTGTTCTCAACTTGCAAAACACTTATTTCGCCGCGACCTAGGGCAACTTCTGCTTGGGCGACATCTACAGCAGTAGCCGTACCTACTTCAAGCTGAGCTCTTGCAAGTTCCAGATTGAACTGCGCTCTCTCTAATTGTTGTTCTGAGACTCTAGTTTGTTCAATTTGTCTGAGTATTTCTATGTAACCTTGAGTCACGTCCAAGATCAAGCTGGTTTCGGCTTGTTTCACCTGCGCTTTCGTCGCTTCTCTATTTGCTTTTGCTTGGCCCGGCGCCATAAGAGCCGCTCCGCTAATTTGGTAATTCAATCCGACGTTATAATTCGAAAACAAGTAAGAAGGTTGATTAGAAAATCCAAGTTGGCCAGCTGTTAAACTCCCGAATTGTTGTTCGCCAGAACCTTGCCAGCTTGCTCCTCCACTAGTAGTTGCCGTAGGTATCAAAGAGCCATAAGCAGATCTTACCTCCCAATCAGCAATGTTTTGGTCGTTACGGATCGATTGGATATTTGGATTATTGTTTTGGGCAATCTCTACGGCCTGTTCCAAGCTAAGGGCAGAGGGTATCTGCGTCTGCGATTCTGATTCACTTGGAAATAGGACTATAAGTAAGGTCAAGAGTCGCCATTTGTTAATAATTGTCATCACTAAAGAAAACCTCCAGTCAGTAAAGTGCCGTGTCTGTCTATCAAGAATCATATAACCAGCAGATATTTTTTAACTGTGTAACTATCCATTGTAAGAAGTTGCTGGGCATCAGAATGTTAAATTTGTAATTTTAAAGCCAGTGTCCTCATGTCGCGATTTAACGCAGATTCTCTCTCAATCAATGCTGAGGGATGGGAGCGGGATTACGATAAGCCACGTAATCATTTTGTGGGATCTCCACTCGTAAGATTCGGTTTTGTCCATCTATCCAAATCTTGTGGACTGCACCATCCATATTCAATTGCAGGTATTGAGCTTGAATCGGTTTGTCTCCGAGAGAAATAGGCTCTACGGAACCAAGCTCTAATTTAGCTGAAACCTGTTCTCCTAAGAGGGGAAAGACTGCTGATAGTTCTTGGGATTCGGTGAATTGATGTGGCAGGACTAAGAAATAGTGATGCGCGAAGTACTCATCCAGAATTATTGTCGGTGTCCGATCTGACAATAATTTATATTGACGTTCTTCTAGGTGGGAACTCGTTGAGGTTATAGCCAGGAAACGGTTTCCTCTTCGTTGTAAATTTATCTCCACATCAGAGGGGGATGATCGAGTTTGGTATGCCTGTACAGACATATTGGTCCCGAGTGCTCCCAAGGCTGACTGTACAGTTTCAGTAGTTTCATGTTTCGAGATGACAAGATCCCCTTGAGCGATGGTACGCATTTCTGCACCTGACCCGACGCTTCGAATCTTAAAGGATTCAGTGCCTATCAGTTGTCCTTCGATTTCTATTAGGAAAACCCCTTCATCGATGGTAGTGGTCTGGGCGGCCAAACCTTCCAGGCTAAAGACCAGTGTTAAGACAGAAAATGTAAGGATGAGTGTTTGCATAATCGTACTTACACTTGTTACACATGATTGTTCAATTAGTTAGTATGGAATGTAATTAATTTGGCAGACAAAGACGACTTGGTCGGATTTATAAGTTTAGTCATGGAATGGTGATCAATGGAATTATTTGAAGAATCCGTAGCATTGGACGACATGAGTATAGAGGATTTTCGTGCATCGGGGCATGACCTGATCGAGTGGATGTCGAAGTACATGGAAGAAATTGAATCTTTTCCAGTTCTACCTCAAGTTGAACCAGGAGATATACGATCAAAATGTGCTAGTACATTGACGTTAGAAGGGGAATCTTATCAAGCTATCTTTCATGATTTTGAATCGACAATCCTTCCAGGTATAACACATTGGAATCACCCTGGGTTTTTTGCGTATTTCGCTGACGGTGGTTCTGTCCCTGGGTTACTTGGAGAGATGCTATCAACTGCATTGAATGTCAATGTCATGCTTTGGAAAACTTCACCAGCAGGCACAGAATTGGAAGAGATCACTCTGGGCATGCTGAGATCTCTAGTTGGTTTGCCAGAAGAATTTTTTGGAGTCATAAATGATACTGCATCATCCAGCTCGCTCTATGCCCTTGCTGCAGCTCGGAATCAAGCCTTTCCGGAGATAGGACGCCGTGGAATGTTCGGCCTACCTAAGGGAAGAATTTATACTTCCGAACAGTCACATTCTTCCATTGATAAAGCAGGTATCACTTTAGGATTCGGTACGGATGGGGTCTGTAAAGTGGAAGTGGATTCCCAATATAGAATGAGTTGCAATGCCCTTCGTAGGTCCATCGAGAAAGACCTTGAATCAGGGATTGTCCCGGTCGCAATCGTGGCAACTATAGGTACTACTTCTAGTAGTAGCATAGATCCTATAACGGATATAGTTCAGATCGCAAAAGACTATGGCATTTGGTTGCATGTAGATGCTGCTTACGGCGGACCCGCTGCTATCCTCAGTGAATTGAGACCTTATTTTAAGGGATGGGAAAAAGCAGATTCTATTGTAATGAATCCGCATAAATGGTTGTTTACTCCAGTAGATTGTTCGATTCTTTACTGCCGAAATCCAGATGCACTGCGTGAGGCATTCAGCATTATCCCTGAGTATTTACAAGGAGGGTCTGATCGAGGAACGAACTTGATGGATTATGGTGTTTCCCTCGGGCGTAGATTTCGATCGTTGAAACTCTGGTTTGTTCTTCGATATTTTGGAGAACAAGGGCTTGCTAGAGGAATTAGAGGTCACTGCAACATGGCCTCAGAGTTCGCTAGCTGGATAGTGGAACATTCTGAGTGGGAGTTAGTAGCGCCCGTACCCTTCAGTACTGTAGTGTTTCGCTATATCGGCAGGCATCTTTCTTCAGAGCAGCAAGATGCCTGTAATTTAGATATCCTGACATCAGTAAATAAAACTGGAGAGATCTTCATCTCGGATACACGTCTCGATGGAAAGGTGGTATTGAGATTATCCATTGGGAATATTCAGTCCAAGGAAAAACATGTTCAAAATGCCTGGGAGGTTCTCCGGCGGGCATCTGTAAAGGCTATTAGCGGTGAATGACTCAGAGGTTTGTTGAAGGAAGTGAGAGAATCAAGCTTCCCTTACTTCTCTCACTAGGTCATTCATAGAATCTTTGGCATCACCAAATAGCATTGAAGTATGATCCATATAGAACAGGGGATTATCAATCCCTGCAAAACCCGTTGACAAACTACGTTTCATGATGATTACACTTTTGGCTTTGTCTACGTCCAAGATAGGCATTCCAGCGATGACACTTTGGGGATTGTGTGCTTCTGGGTTGACGACATCGTTTGCTCCGACCACAAGGACCACGTCGGTACGGCTGAAATCGTCATTTATTTCGTCCAAGTCGAATAGCTTGTCGTATGGTACATCTGCTTCTGCTAAAAGTACATTCATGTGTCCAGGCATTCGTCCAGCAACCGGGTGGATCGCATATTTTACGTCCACTCCTCTTTCTTCCAGGTTATCGACAACTTTTCTCAATTCATGCTGTGCTTGTGCTACTGCTAACCCATACCCTGGTACTATGACGACTGACTGTGCGTAAGCCAGAATCATAGCTGCTCCTTCTGGATCAACTGAACGAGCTATTTTGTCAGAGTCATCATTTCCTTGGGGACTTCCAGTCGATTCTCCACCGAATGCACCAAAAGCGACATTGCTAAGCGAGCGATTCATTGCTTTGCACATAATCAGAGTAAGGATGAGACCCGAAGCTCCAACGAGTGCTCCGCTGATGATAAGCACATTACTGCCGATCACAAATCCAGCAGCAGATGCCGCAAGTCCAGAATATGAATTCAGAAGTGAAATTACGACGGGCATGTCAGCTCCGCCGATTGGGAGCACCAGTAATATTCCAAGAGATAGGGCAGCTATTGTAAAGATAAAAAAGGTGGTCAGGGTAGGTAGGTCTGCAAATGTGTACATTCCCATTATTGATCCTCCTAAAAAGAGGAGTCCAATAAATAGGATAGCATTCAGTGTTTTCTGAAGGGGGAATGTGATGGGATTTCCGGAAACTATACCCTTAAGTTTCCCGAATGCTACGAAGCTCCCAGAAAAAGTTACAGTACCGATTAAGCATGAGATTACTATACTTAGCCCTTCACCTTGGGTTGAATCTATATTTAGAGATTGCAGCCGTAGGAGTTCTGCGCCTGCCACTAGTGCGGAGGCCGCTCCTCCGAAGCCGTTGAAGATCCCCACGAGCTCCGGCATCTGTGTCATTTGTACTTTTTTAGCAGCCCAGAAGCCAATAAAGGTTCCAGTAAACATACCAATGAGTATAGCTGTCCAGTCGATTATTTGATTGTCCAAGAGCGTCGCGACAATTGCTATGAGCATAGCTAATGCTGCCAGTTGGTTACCACCTCTAGCGGTCGCAGGAGATTGTAGTCTTTTTAGGCCGACAACGAAGAGGACCGATGCGACGAGGTAGGAAATTTCTACCGCCATAGAAAAATTCATATGTTGATTCCTGAGAGTAGAGGGCTAACGTTTCTTAAACATTTCAAGCATTCTGTCAGTGACCATAAATCCACCAACTACGTTGACCATGGCTAGTGCAATGGCCAATCCTCCTAGCCACTGGGCTAAACCAGAATCTACTTGGGCAGACACCACTAGTGCGCCAACTATACTGATCCCTGAGATCGCATTGGCTCCAGACATCAAAGGGGTATGGAGTGTTGGAGGAACTTTAGTAATGACTTCACGTCCGGCCAGGGTCGCCAGCACGAAAACGTAAATTCCGACGAGCATCTCACCCATTTTTTCTCCTTACACAGGAATGGTTTGTTTGATGTGGTACTAGTTTCATCTCTGTGCTCATTTGAGACCTAATGTCTCTCTAGTCAATTGATGTTGGATTTTTCCAGCGTGAGCGACGCAAGTACCCGCGACCACTTCATCCGAAAAGTCCAATAATAGTTCACCTTCTTTGATTAATTCTTTTAACAATGTTTCAACATTTTTCGAAAACATCTGACTTGCATGGACCGGGATCTCCGAGGGAAGATTGGCTGGCCCTATTATCTTAACCCCTTGTAGCAATACAGTTTCTCCCTCTTTGGTTAATCGGCAATTTCCACCGGTAGCTGCAGCTAGATCAATGATTACTGAACCTGGTTTCATAGATTTAACCATGGGTTCGGTGATTAGCTCTGGTGCTGATTTTCCTGGAATTTGTGCAGTTGTTATGACTAAATCCGAGTCACTTATGTGTGCGGCGATCAGTTCAAGTTCTTTCAGGTGTTGGTCTTCACTCAATTCTTTTGCATATCCGCCTTCGCCTTCTCCGCTGACTTCTTCTTCCATTTCCAAGAAAGTGGCACCTAAACTTTCTATTTGCTCCTTTACAGCAGGGCGCACATCGAACGCCTCGACCTTAGCTCCGAGGCGTTTTGCCGTTGCGATAGCTTGAAGGCCTGCTACTCCTGCGCCTAAGATCAACACTTTCCCGGGTCTGATAGTGCCAGCTGCCGTCATAAACATCGGCAGGAATTTGCCCAGTTCATTTGCGCCTACCAGGACTGCTTTATAACCAGCCACAGTGGCTTGTGAGGAGAGGATGTCCATGCTCTGTGCTCTGGTAATTCTAGGAATCAATTCCAAAGAAAGAGCTGTCAAAGAAGCATCGGCAAGGGCCTTGATCAGGTCCGGCCTGCTCAGTGGTGACAACAAGGATATGAGAATTGAATTTTTGGGGAAGAGTGCAATTTCTAGGTCCGTGGGAGGTTGCACTTTAAGAATGATACAAGCTGGAGTTAACGCTGACTGGAGATCGGGGGAAATCGTCGCTCCGACATTTTCATATTCTTCGTCTTGGTAGTGAGCTTTTGATCCAGCTCCCGAGACTACGGTTACTTGATAACCGAGTTTAAGTAATTTGGGAACGCTTGATGGAACTAGGGCGACCCTATTCTCTCCAGTTACTGTCTCACCCAGAACGACTATGTTCATTAGAGCTTCACCTCGCTAATACAACCAGTATGAATTATTCAATCCGTTAGTTCTAATAATTATGATAAACAGTAATCACGCCGAGAGGATACAGAACCCAAACAACTTACTCAAGGCTTTCCTGAAAAATAGTAAGAACCCCCGTAAAGTCTATGCCATTAGGAACACGTGGAAATATCGGTTGTCCAGTGACTTTTACTGCTCGCTGGACAAAGTCGATAAATCAACATTGAGAATCCAATAGATTTGTAATCAGTGGTGACTGGGTACTTGGTTGCGCCGGTGGCAGGGATCTAAGTTCTAGCTTGTTTGCTAATGAGATTGGCTATAGCTTCGATTTTTAGTCTGCCTGAAACTTTGTCCCAATCAAGTGATGTTTCTACTATAATTTTAGGCTTTATATTTAAATTAATGTTTTTAAAATATTGTTGATCTAATGCGACTGTTCCTAGCACTGAATTTTACTAAAAAAGAGAAAGCGAAGCTCTATCGCGTCACTGAGCAATTTCGCGATTGCCAGTTTCCGGTCGAGTGGGTGCAGCCACAGCATTATCACGTTACTCTTAAATACTTGGGCAGAGTATCGGATGACCGGCTAGAATTGGTAGAAGATGCCCTGGAGAAGGTTGGGGAAGCTACTCGACCGTTGGAAGTTGTTATAGAAGGCTTTGGAGCCTTTCCAACAATCCGTCGACCAGAAGTAATTTGGGCAGGCCTGGAACCGAGCTCAGCCCTGCGATGTCTGAAGCAAGATTTAGAATGGGCTCTTAAGGATTGTGGATTTGAGACTGAAACTAGGAATTTTCATCCCCATATAATTCTTGGTAGCGCCGACAGTAAGAAAGGAGCAGGAGCTTTTCGAGGGCTAGATGAAAAAGCAGCAGCGGCTGTGTATGGTAGTAGAGTTAAGATTCGAAAAATTGATTTGATGAAGACTAGTTATGAGGATTCTTGTTTGAGTTACACAGTGGAATATAGTGCTGGGCTTACCGGTTAAAAGGTGGGTTGTTTGGGAGGCTGTTTAGCCAGGTTGTTTTTGACCATGTCCGTGCTAACGGCCGTAATAGTTGGATGGTTTTTTGGTCCGGTATTTGTTAGCGGAATAGAGGGAATTCTGTCCGATAGAGGATCGATAAGACAGGGGTCTTTAGAGGTGGCTGAAGATGCGTTTGGGAGATTAAGCAGATTCCAGAAGAGTGAATCAGGAACGCTTCTGAGTTTTAATGCTGAAGAAGTCGTTTCTTTGTTAATGCACTCGGGCGATCCCGTGTTGCCTGATGTAGCGGTTGGCCTGGGCATAGAAATGATAGAAGGGATGGCTGTCGCCAGCAGCCGAATTGCTAAATCTGATTTTCCGGACATGATAGTTAGAAGAGAAATGTCTGCTTTCCTTCCAGATACCGTTTCAATTACTTTAGAAGGCTCGCTAATTCCTTTGACGAACAAAGAAATTGGTTTCGCAATCTATGGAGCTCAGATTTCGTTTATTTCATTGCCTGTTCAGGTAATCCCGCAATTGCTCTCGTTTTTTGGCATAGATACGCAAGATGGTTATCCTGGCAGTGTTTTCAGGATACCACTTCCCAATGGTGTATCCGGGGCATATATCTTACATGACAGATTATATCTGACGCGTTAATTAATCGTTTCTGGAGATCGATTTGATAACCTATAGCTCTAGATTTCAAATTGATATGTCAGTGCTAATAGTAAGAAGTTCCGATACTATTGACTTTGGATTTCAAAGTCAGGCGGATAAAATATGATGGTTGATCAATTCAGAAGATGACAGTTCAGTGAAATCCGGAGACTTGAGGCTAGCTGGAGTGTTGTGGGCTATATGGAAACCAATCCGACCCATACTAGCAGCTCTGATTTTATTTTTTGCGTTTAGGGCTCTATTACTGGAAGCATTCCAGATCCCGACCTCTTCGATGGAGTCAGCTTTACTCCCTGGGGATTTTGTGTTGGTAAATAAAGCAGTGTTTGGCTCCAAAAGTGTTTCGGGATTGTTGAAACTTCCCGGATGGGAAGATCCGAAGAGGGGTGACATTGTTGTATTTCAACCACCTCATGATCCTGAGAGAAATTATGTAAAGAGAGTGATTGGGATACCTGGAGATACAGTTGAGATGAGAGATAAGCAGGTTTTCATCAACGGTGGATCTCTCCAGGAAGATTATTTGAGTGATGTTGTAGAACAGAGCTTAGATGTGAGTCATTCAGACATGAGTTGGCAAGAGACATTTAGGGTCAAACCTAAAAACACTGAGATAGTTACTGTGCAGTCTGAGTCTGACTACCGTCCCTCTAGAGACAATTGGGGTCCGCTGTTTGTTCCAGGTGACAAATTTTTTGTTTTAGGAGATAATCGTGAGGATAGTGAAGACTCTCGTTATTGGGGGTTTGTTAGTCGGGATTCCATGGAAGGCAAGGCCTGGCTGATCTACTATTCTATAGAGCCGGGGTACCAAGGTTATAAATCTTGGTTAAAGGGTATTAGATGGGAACGAGTCGGCCAAAAAATTGGTTGAAGCCTCGAAATGAGGCGAGACGTATGCCTATGCCTCCTTTGGCCACATTCTGGTTTCATGCATAAATGAGAGGTTGAGATGTTTCCTATTTATAAGTTGACACTCCTAGTACGCTCTACTATCCTTAGCAGCTTATTTTTGACCGAATTCATTGGGGTTGGCTTTGCTGAAAACTTATACACCTAAAGAACATGAAATTGACCGGAGCTGGTGGTTGGTAGATGCAGAAGGTAAGACTCTGGGTCGGATTGCTACAGAGATAGCCCGACTCCTACGCGGCAAGCACAAACCGTCGTTCACTCCTCACCTTGATACTGGGGACTACGTGGTTGTGGTAAATGCTAGTAAGGTCACTCTGACAGGTAACAAGTCAGAGCAAAAGACTTACTTCACTCACTCGGGGTTCATGGGCCACGAGCGACATATACCCTTCAAGACTATGATGAAAAAATATCCCGATAGGGTGATCGACTTAGCAGTAAAAGGGATGTTGCCAAAGAATACACTAGGAAGAAAGATGAGAGAAAAACTCAAGATATATGCAGGGACTGAGCACCCACATCAGGGGCAAGTACCACAGAGAGTGGAGTTTTAATTATGTCCGAACAGATTCTCCGAGCTGTCGGAAGACGCAAAACAGCAGTAGCCCGTGTTACCATAAAGCCTGGAAAGGGAGTTTGGTCAGTGAATGGCAAGTCTCTGGAGAAGTTTTTTCCAAGGGTCTGTTATCAGACTCGGATAGAACAGCCGCTTGTCGCCGTCGAACTGTCAGGGCAGTTCGACATTACGGTTAGGGTGAATGGAGGAGGAACTACTGGGCAGGCAGATGCGGTTCGTATGGGCCTCGCGCGCGCCTTAGTGATACACGATGAAGAATTAAGAGGAGTCATGAGGTCTGGTGGCTTCCTTACAAGGGACTCTAGGAAAGTTGAGCGGAAAAAACCGGGAAGACCCAAGGCCCGTAAACGCTTCCAATTTTCAAAACGCTAAAGGAACTGAGGTCTAGATTTTGGAAAACGATACTGAGAAACACCAAGAGTTGGAGCTACAGGATCTGATTGAAGCTGGAGTCCAGTTCGGCCATCAAACTCGTCGTTGGAATCCGAAAATGAAGAAATTCATTTTTTCCAAACGGAATGGGATCCATATAATTGATTTGCGTAAAACATTAGACAGATTGTCAATTGCTCAAGAAGCAGTTCGGAGTATAGTGATGTCCGGGGAGCGCATTCTCTTTGTTTGCACTAAGAAATCGCTCAAAGCTGTTGTGGCACAAGAAGCCAAATCATGTGGTGCTTTTCACATTACTGAAAGATGGTTGGGAGGTATGTTGACTAACTTCCAAACCATTCGGAAACAAATTCGGAGGCTTAAAGAGCTGGAACGAGGACAAGAAGAGAGTGCTTTTGAGTATTACACCAAAAAAGAAAGACTCCTGCTCGATAGGGAACGCACTAAACTTGATAAATACCTTTCTGGCGTTAAAGATATGTCTCGCCTGCCGGGTGCACTCGTTGTAGTGGATGTTAAAAGGGAAGCGACGGCGATCAAAGAAGCAAATACTTTGGGAATACCAGTCATCGGAATAATTGATACGAATGCTAACCCAGAGCTGATCGCTTATCCGATACCTGCAAACGATGACGCTATTCGTTCTGTCGGCCTATTAACCGGCTCTATTTCACAGGTAATAAGAGAAACCAGTGCCTTGGTTCCAGAAGAACAGAAGCGTCAAGTACAAGAAGCGCAAGCGACTACTTATTCTACTGAAACTGGCGAAGTGACTGAAACACAGAATCGACCTGCGGCTGGCGGATCACCTAGGCGCAAGGTTATTCATAGGCCGGTTAAGGCAGCCAAGGTCACTTCTGTGAAAGAAACTGTTACTCCGGAGGGCGACCCTGCTTCGGAACCTTCTGAAACTATTGCCTCAAAAGAAGACACAGAAAAGACTTCGTAAGGTTGAGATCCATAGAAGTTAGGAAATTATTTAGGTGCCCTTCCGCGGGAAGAGTTAAGAGGTGTAAGCATTCGGCTGCTGCACCTCTTCTTTTACAAAGTGATTGAATTAAAAAGGTGATTGGTTAATCCATGTCAATTTCAGCAAAAGATGTTAAATCTCTGCGCGACCGCACTGGCGCAGGTATGATGGATTGTAAGAAAGCTCTAATCGAGACCAAGGGAAATTTGGAAGATGCCATTGACTTGATGCGAGCCAGTGGTGCTACCAAGGCAGCCAAGCGGGCAGGCAAGGTCGCAAGTGAAGGCACCATAGGAACTTATCTTCATTTTGACAACAGAGTGGCGTCAATGGTAGAGCTCAACTGTGAAACTGATTTTGTGGCTAATACGGACGATTTTAAGGCATTGGCGAGGGATATAGCGCTACACATTGCTTCTCAGGCCCCTGCTGGAGTGAGCGATGCTGACATAGCTCCAGAAGTGGTAGATCGGGAGCGAAAAATATATGAAGAACAAATTAGAGAACAAGGTAAACCAGAGCACATAGCAGAAAAAATAGTACAGGGTAAACTGAGGAAGTATTTTGAAGATAACACACTCATGGCACAGCCTTTCGTCAAGAATCCTGATCAGACTATAGGAGAGCTAGTTACAGAAGTGTCAGCAAGGACTGGTGAAAAAATCGAAATTGCAAGATTTGTAAGAATGAAAGTCGGAGAGACTGGATGACAATAGAATCACACAGACACACCACCGATTATGAGACTCATGTATAAAAGAGTCCTGGTCAAGCTCTCTGGAGAGGCCTTGGCTGGATCCAAGGGGTTTGGTATTGAACCATCCGTTGTTGATGTGCTAACAGATGAAGTTAAACAAGTACATGAGATGGGAGTTAGCCTAGGTTTGGTCATTGGTGGAGGGAATATCGTCCGAGGATCTTTGGCTAGCCAAAAGGGTATGGACAGAGTCCAGGCTGATTACATGGGAATGCTTGCTACTATAATTAATGCACTTGCTATCCAAGATCTTCTGGAGCGCAAAAATGTTGCAACCAGGGTCATGACTGCGATTCGCATGGAACAATTGGCTGAGCCTTACATAAGAAGGAAAGCTTTGAGACATATGGAGAAAGGAAGGGTAGTGATTTTCGCAGGCGGAACAGGGAACCCTTACTTTTCGACAGATACTGCAGCGGCTTTAAGGGCTATCGAAATGGACTCTGAGCTAGTCATCAAGGCTACCAAGGTGAAAGGTGTGTATACTGCAGACCCTCATCAAGATCCTTCAGCTACTTTTATACCGAAAATTACCTTTCAAAATGTAGTAAAAATGGGACTAGAGGTGATGGATACTGCGGCGGTGGCCCTTTGCAAAGAGAACAACCTTCCTATTATAGTCCTTGATATTGAAGAAAAAGGATCAGTTTCTTCTGCAATAAAGGGAAACCAAATAGGTACCCTTGTTTCTTGAATGGAGTAGTAGTTTCCCTTTAAACTCTGGAGGGTCATGATGTCCTTAGATATCCTCGAGATCAGAATGGAGGGCGCTATAGAGTCCTTGATTCGTGAATTCTCTTCAGTCCGAACGGGGAAAGCTACCCCGGCATTGTTAGATTCTGTGCGAGTGGACGCTTATGGTAGCTTAGTAGCTTTAAATCAAGTGGCCAATGTTTCTACCCCGGAACCGTCTCTTTTAGTCGTCCAACCATATGACAAGACTTTGTTGAATGACATAGAGAGAGCTATCCAAACCGCCAATCTCGGTCTCAACCCAGGAAATGACGGGAACCTAATTAGGATTCCTATACCACCTTTGACTGAGGAACGTCGCCGGGAATATGTAAAAATTATTCATCAGATGGCCGAAGAGGCCAGGGTCTCCCTTAGGCATGCAAGAAAGGCAGGGAACGATGAAACCAAGAATGATTTGAAAGCTGGTGAGATCGGTGAAGATGAAGGGAGAGACTTCCTTGGAAAGATTCAGAAAATGACTGATGGATACACAGATAAAATTGATGAATTGCTAGAGAAAAAAGAGAAAGAGTTGATGGCTATATAGCATCATGAAATCGTCTGAATTGTTAGCGAAGATTAAACTCCATGGTAAACCTCCTAGACATGTCGCCATTATTATGGACGGTAATGGTCGTTGGGCCGAGAGTAGGAACCTTCCTAGAACAGCTGGTCATAGGGCAGGGATGGAAGCGGTACGTGAAGTAATTGAGGGGTCCATCGAAGCTGGTATTGAAGTTTTGACATTGTTCGCTTTTTCTACTGAAAACTGGCAACGACCTAGCATCGAAATTAATGCACTAATGGGTCTTTTGCGTTTGTACATCCAGAAGGAAACGGATCGTCTTAGAAGGATGGATGTGGAAGTCCATGTCCTTGGGGATTTAAGCAATGTGGATTCGACTACGAGAAAAGCTATTAAGGATATAACCACTGAAACAGTTGGTGGCAGCAAACTACGATTGAACTTGATGATATCTTATTCTGGCCGTAAGGATCTAGTTGAAGCCTGTCGCTTATTTGCGGAGGAGGTATCTAAGCAAGAGATGTCTCCGGAAGATTTGAATGAAGAAATTTTGTCAGAGAGATTGTATACTGCAGGCATATCTGATCCAGACTTGCTAATCCGAACCTCTGGAGAATTCCGAGTCAGCAACTTCATGCTGTGGCAGATTGCATATACAGAATTATCCATAGTGTTCACATTGTGGCCAGATTTTTCTAGAAAAGATCTTTTTAGTGCTATTTGCGATTACCAATTGAGAGATAGGCGTTTTGGGCGAATCGCTGGTCAAAGAATTCCAAGATGAGGAGGACACACTGAACCGAGAGTTGTTTAATCGTGTTACCGTGGGTTTGATAGGAATCCCTATTATTGCAGTTGTCATTTATACGGGAGGGTGGCTGCTAGGGGCTCTTATGGCTTTAACTTCCGGGTTAGGTGCTTATGAGTATTTCCAATTTAGAGAAAAAGGAACCAAGGGATTGTCAGTTTGGGGAGTGATGCTTTCGGCGGCACTGCCCTTGATAGCTGTCCTGTATCCCACATATCATGAGTTTGTGCAGTTGGCTTTTGCGCTAGTTATTTTTGGAACCATGGTTTCACTGATCATGGTGATGTGGTGTAGGTGGCCCGAAGGATCTCCGATTGAGTCAGCCGCAGTAACGATGATGGGAGTTCTGTATATAGGGGGAACTTTATCTTTCTGGATTTTCTTGCGTGCTTTTCCAGAGGAGGTGATGTCATCGGATAGTGCTTTGCCCGGGACTATTTTGCTGATTTTTCCGATTTGGGTGACTTGGATAGGTGACTGCTTTGCCTATGTACTTGGGTCTCGCTGGGGCAAGAAGAAATTAGCTGCAACAGTGAGTCCTAATAAAACTGTGGTGGGTGCTGTTGGGGGAGTTGCGGGTTCAATCTTAGGTGGTCTTACGTACAACCACTATTTATTAAGTGAAATGACTGGGTTTGCCTTTTCAAAAGAGACCGTGTTCTTGGTATGTGTCTTGATTGCAGTAGCCGGTCAATTAGGAGATTTATCTGAATCAGTAATGAAGAGGCAAGTTGAGATCAAAGACTCAAGCAATCTCATTCCAGGTCACGGTGGTGTTCTTGACAGAATGGATGGCCTTTTTTTTACCGTGCCTATGACTTACTTCATTTTGCTTCATCTGTCATATGGTTGATAGCCAACAGGACAAAATTGGAGTAGCCATTTTGGGGTCCACAGGGTCTATTGGACAATCAACCCTGGCTGTGGTGGAAAGGCATCCAGACTTGTTTAGAGTTGTCGCTCTATCAGCGAATAATTCTGTCGAAGATCTTGTTGCACAGGTACACAGACACTCTGTACCAAAAGCTGTTGTGGTGGATTCTGTAGCCCTGAATAGTCAACTAGACCTCCCCGCCGCGGATTGGAAGGCCGGACCAGATGCTATTTTGGATATTGTATCGGATCCCGAAGTGGATGTTGTCGTAAATGCTATTGTAGGGTCAGTGGGATTGTATGCCACCTTAGCAACGCTAGAAGCTGATAAAAGATTGGCTTTGGCCAACAAGGAATCTCTTGTTGCAGGGGGACCACTAGTGACCGAACAGTTACGGAATGGAAAAGGTGAATTGGTTCCTATCGACAGCGAGCATTCAGGAATTTTTCAGTGCTTGAAAAGTGAGGAATTAGAGGCTGTATCAAAGATAATCTTAACTGCTTCCGGCGGTCCCTTCCGTACTTTGGAACGGGAAGAATTAGGCCTGGTAACTATAGGACAAGCTTTAAAGCATCCTACGTGGAAAATGGGACAAAAAATCACTATAGATTCTGCAACCTTGGCTAACAAAGCATTGGAAGTAATAGAAGCACACTTTCTTTTCGGTATGGATTATGAGTGTATCTCTGCCGTGATCCATCCTCAATCGATAATCCATTCGTTTGTGGAGTTTGTAGACGGGTCAATCTTGGCTCAACTAGGATTTCCCACTATGGAATTACCAATTCTATATGCTTTGACACACCCCAAGAGAGTCCCAGATCCATCTCTCAGAACTTTCAATCCGGCTACTTCGCCTAGCTTGAATTTTGAGACTATTGATGAAGAGCGGTTTCCGGTGTTTAGTTTAGGTGTCGACTCAGGTAGAAAGGGAGGTACTGGTCCGACAATATTTAACGCTGCGAATGAAATAGCGGTAGCAGCATTTGTAAACGGTCAAATTGAATTCATAGAAATTTCGTTAATCATCGAAGAGACTATAAACTCCATCAAGACGCATGGGATTACCACAATCAATGACGTGGTCGAAGCCGATGAATCAGCGAGACACAAGGCAAAAGAGGTTGTTTTTTTGCTTTAAAATTCAATTTGTCAAAGAAGGTTGTGACGTTATACTTAGTCCAAGATCAAATACTATGGAGGGGGGACAGGGTACCGGATGATTACTTTTGCTGTAACCATGCTAATGTTAGGCGTTTTGATTTTCGTTCATGAGTTAGGCCACTATCTGGCTGCTAAATCTGTAGACATAGAAGTTAAGAAATTTTCTATAGGATTCGGTCCAAAGATACTCGGTTTTCAAAAAGGTGAAACTGAGTATTTGTTGAGCTTGATACCTTTGGGTGGTTACGTAAGCATGGGTGGCATGTACGACGAAACCATGGAACAGATTGAGGGCAGTTCTCCGGAAGATAACCGTGAACCGACTCCTCGGGATTTTGACGCTAAACCCATTTGGGCTCGAGCTTTTGTTCTCTCAGCTGGAGTTATGATGAATTTTGGCTTCGCTTTTCTGGTATATACTGGAGTGGCTGCTTTTTGGGGTTCATCAGAGATAAAAGAAAACCGGATCGCTCAAGTGGACTTCGATCGACTACCATCTGGTGCAAAGAAATTAGGTCAGATAGAGAGTGGATCCATGTTAATCAGGATTGGGGAGACGGTGGTGAACGATTGGGGAGATGTCCGTGATGGGCTACTGGAATCCCCGGCTGGACCCCTGAAAATAGTAACAGAGAATCCACAGGGTACAATAGAGATTGATCTTCCAAAAACTCAAGAGGAACGATTGGAAATTTTCAGTACGCTGTCCCCGTGGCTAGATAATACGATTGGGTCCGTTAATCCTGGATCTCCTGCTGAAACAGGAGGGCTCGAGGAAGGCGATAAGGTTTTGGCCATAGGCGGAGTACAGGTGGAAAATTGGTATAACATGGTCAATATGATAAGATCGAGCCCTAACGTTCGGTTAGAGTTCTCTCTAGTTCGAGGTGGCCAAGAATTGACTAGATTCATCACCCCCGAATCCGTATCCGAAGGTGCTTCTGATGTAGGTAGGATAGGAGCTACGGCGACTCAGCCTGAGATTGTATATGAAGATGCCGGCTTGATTGAAGCTGTCCAGACTGGCTTTATGGAGACTGTAGCAGTAACTGGTCTCATTTTGAATTCCGTTAAGGAATTGTTTACGGCGCAAGTTTCTCCCAAGGAATTAGGAAGTATTTTCATGATTGGACAGGCGGCTGGTCAGACTGCCCGTCTTGGACTAGAGTATTATCTACAATTTGTTGCTTTATTTTCTGTTAATTTAGCTATCTTAAACCTACTGCCGATACCTGTATTAGACGGTGGGCATCTTATGTTTCTTGGTATAGAAGCGATCCGTAGGAAGCCACTGTCTTTGAAAATGAAATTAAGATTCAGCCAGGTCGGATTCTTTTTCCTCATAGCTATAATGGTCTTGGCCCTGTCGAATGATCTACTACGTCTGTTCGGGTGATAAAACTATATTGAAATGTCGTTGAGGTTCTCAAAGAAGGCTGTATTGTCCGTTTCTATTTGTCTGGACTTTGAGTTTTTCTAAATCGAGAAAGAGTGTGGGCCTGTCCTGGGTGGCAACCCCTAAAAAACCCAGAAATCCTTTGGGCCGCATCGCTTTTTCCATAGTTGATAAGGCTAAATCAGGCCGATTGCATTTCTGGGAAATATGGGCCAATAATATCCCAGATAAACCAGGATGAAGTAACTCACAAGCGAATTGAGCGGCAGCACCGTTAGAGAGATGGCCGTGGCTAGATGCAATTCTCTGTTGTACAGTGGCTGGGTAATGACTGTTTCTGAGGAGGCCTTCATCATAATTGGACTCCAAAATCAGAAAATTAACATTTGTGAGTGCCAGGCGAACTTGAGCTGTGGGTTTACCTAAATCGGTGGCAATCCCTACCTTGAATCGTTTCGAAATATCGGTCAAGGCGAATACTACCGGTTCTACTGCATCGTGAAGGGTCAAAAATGGTTCGACAGTAATTCCGTCAACAACGAAGCTTCGACTAGGCTGGTATAGTTTAATAAAATCGTTGTCTGTGAATAACGTATTGCATTGTTCTAGTGTGCTTGCTGTTATATAAATAGGTATGTTGTATCTGCGGCTGAAAATTCCGGCTCCTGAGGTATGATCCCTATGGTCATGGGTAATCAGGATGGCGTCGATAGATTCTGGTGGCACTTCGATTTCATGTAATCGCCGAGCTGTCTCTTTGCCACTGAATCCGATGTCAATTAAAATTCGCGTGTCGTGAGACTCTATGAGAGTCGAATTCCCTTTACTTCCGCTACCTAGTGAACAGACTTTCATAGTAGATACTTATGCTATTGCAATGATGGGTTGACCTTGGTTATACGTTGCAAGTGCGTGTCATCCCAAGCTGTTATAAGTAATTGTTCAGCTTTTGATGTGAGTGATAGTCCTCGACGACTCATGACTTTATTAGTCATCTCGAGAAAAGCAGGGAGCTCATATTCCCCTAGTTTATCACAAGTTCCCCAGCTAAATGCTGGTATTTCAGAAGGAGACATACCCCCTCCGAAAATGTTTGTGCCACAGCCGATCACGCAGCCCGCTGGAAGTAGGCTGCCGATACCAGTTTTGACGTGATCGCCAACAAAGATTCCGAGTTTTTGATTTCCTGTATTAACAAGACCCTTTGGAGTAGAGACTTTGATTTCACCATAGTTATTCTTGAGGTCACTATTTGTCGTAAGTGCACCCAAGTTGACCCAACTTCCGAGATAGGAATTTCCGAGATAACCATCGTGTGCCTTGTTGGTATAATCCATGATCACAGAGTTGCTGATTTCTCCCCGCAACTTACACCCTGATCCTGCCGTAAAATTTTTCATATAACCACCTAACAGACGTGTTCCGGGCCCAATGAAAGCGGGTCCTGCTATGTGAGTGAAAGCATGTATGCGTACTCCCGGAGAAATAAAAATAGGGCCAAGGGTACTATCCAGATGAACCCTTGGATCCATATTAACGTCCTCTCGTATAGAAATGAGATGGTCCCCTAAGCAGGTCACCCCGTCAGGGAGCAGAGGGCTCGCTTCAGGTTGGCTAAATGACATTGCGTTCAAGTCTCTGCCTATTTGTTTCCCGTTTTCTAATACTAAATCCCAGAGGTCATGTAAGACACTGCCAGATAATTGTAAAACCGGAAAAGCCTTTGGCGAATGTGAAGGATTGAGTAAATCAAGGTTCTCAGGTCCAGAAAAACCTCTTGGAAGGAACCATCCAACGGTTTCTCCATCCATAAGTAGTGTTTTGGGAGACGTATCCAAGTGGAGCCGGGAAATGATTGCACTATCATGGTCGCTGAGATCCGGAACTGCGCGACTTAAAAATAGAATAAGGGGTTCATCGCTGGTAATGTCTTCTGCCTCTACTACTGAGGGAGTGTCCGGCTCATCGAAGTGATGTAGGCTCTGGCTAGTTATATAACCCAGGCACTGTCCTCCCCAAAAAAGTTCGCCTCTTTCTCTCATGGACATGCAACCGAGCGTAAGCTCTCCAGCAGGTCTGGTTAAAGTAAATGGACACCAATCCTGGGCTTTCTGGTCGTCAAAAAGGTAGAAATTTAGCATAGTCAAGAATCCGGGCCAGCACTCGAATCTGGCAGGCTGTTGAGTAGAGTCTTAAGGTCTGCAGCCAGGTTTTTAGTAGTCGCCAAGATGACGTCTCCTGACTGTATCAGGACAAGGTTCTGGATTCCATAGGTTATGAAGGTAACATCTTCTGAATAGATCACACTGTTTTTGGTGTCTAATAGCTCGCAATTCCCCATGACCGCATTACCATTTCCATCTGTTTCTCTAACGCGTGTCAGTGAACTTCAAGTGCCTACGTCGTCCCACTGAAAATTCGCTAAAACTGTAGCTATTCGAGAGCTCCTCTCTAGAATGCCTTCGTCCACAGTCATAGTTGGTATATGCTCAAAGAAATCGATTGGTCTATTTTGGCTGAGGTAGAACATAAAGTCGGAGATCTCTGGTGTAGTGGAATAGATTTCATCAATAAAAACTTTTGCTTTCCAGATAAAAATTCCACTATTCCAAAGATATCCCTTTTTTAAGTATTCCTTTACTGATTCAAGGTCGGGTTTTTCCTTGAAGGAGTTGACCTTGAATGACTTCGTCTCTCCTTGTATTGCGAAACAGTCGCCTGGTTCAATATAGCCATAGCCCGTTTCTTCACGGTCGGGATTAACTGAGATAGTGAAAAGTAAGTCATGGGTTTTCAATACAGATACTATGTCTCCCACCAGACTTAGGAATTTTTCTTCAGGTTTGATAATATGGTCTGCATGAAGTGAAAGAATCACTGCCTCGGGGTCCAAGTTGTAGATGTCCCAGGAAGCCCAGGTTAATGCAGCAGCGGTTCCACGCACTTGAGGTTCGATTTTGAATGATTCGGCTGGAAGTTCTGGCAAGAGACTCCGCAAACTCTCATTAAGATGGGATCCTGCCAGAATTCGGATACGTTCTGGAGGTACCAATTTTAAAGCTCTGTCGACTGTGTCGACTATCATGGGTTGACTTGTCGCTAATGGCAATAGTTGTTTTGGCTTCAGTTTTGTGCTGGCCGGCCAAAATCTGCTACCGGCCCCACCCGCTAGTATGGTCACATATAGATGTTTATTGTTGCTGGGGGCTACACCTGATTTGAATTGTGCCAAGGAATTTTTCTTCTGAGGATGTGGTGAGAATGAGTTGGACTTATAATTTGGATGATAAATGGATTGCCTCTTCAGGGAAAGTAATTAGGCGGTGTTACTATAATGAAGCTATAAAGCGTTGACAGTCTTACCTCCTTCAAATAGCGTTGGATTTAATACAAATTAAGGTGCAACCAGTGAAAAGAATCAACCGTACTTTTCGAATGTCGGTGTTTTTAGGATCGACTTTCATTATATCAGTGAATTTGACGAGTTGTAGTAGGGATAATCCGTTTGATCTAAAGTGGACGGAAGCCAATCCTGACACAGCATCAATATATTCCCTCTCACGCCCGGAACTAAACCTTCCATCTGGCTTTGATCTTGTGGAAAGGACGGTGGTGAAGATAGAAGATCCCAATGCCACAGGAAATTGGGATTTTCTGCTCGATAGTCGGAATGGAGAGCTAGTATTTGTACCTCCCGCTGTATTTGGTATAGAGAGCGAAGCAAAGATGATGCGTTTGCCGGGTTTGAATTTTGACGAAGTCCTTGAAGCTCCAAGCGACACATCTTTTTACTCCAGCGACGAAGTGGTTCCCGTGGAGACAGGTTCTGTCTATGTAGTCCAGACACATAGGGGTAAAAATAAATTTGGTATGTTGTGTGTTTTTTATGGAAAGCTACAACCTCTTGAGAGTAGATTAGCCAATGGTACTGTTACATTTATATTTGATAGAAATGAGCTTTGCGGGGAATTGAATCTTGTGCCCAAAGACTGAGGATATACAGTGCTAGATATCAGGAAAATCAGAGAAGGAGCTCCTGGAATGAAAGAGGCTCTTTCGAAAAGGGGTGACACGGAGATCTCCAATACGCTTGATAATATACTTGATTTAGATATTAAAAAGAGACAAGCACTTGTTGAGGTCAACACTTTAAAAGCTAAAAGAAATACAACTTCTAAAGAAATCGGAGTCATGGTGAGAGATGGCTTGGTGGCAGACGACAAAATACTAGAGATGAGAAAACTAGGAGAAAAAGTCACAACGCTGGATTCAGGAATAAGAGAACTTGATTCTCAGATCTACAACCTAATGTTAACTGTTCCGAATATCCCACACGAGGAAGTTCCAAGTGGTGGGATTGAAAACAATGAGATTGTTAGAACGATGGGGTCTCCCAAGCAGTTCGATTTTGATCCAAAACCACACTGGGAATTGGGAGAAAAATTAAGGATCCTGGATTTTCCGAGGGGCTCAAAAATATCTGGGTCCGGATTTCCTGTCCTGAAAGGGAAGGGAGCGCTTTTGCAACGGTGCTTGATTGACTTCATGCTTGATCTCCACACTCAGCACCATGGCTATATAGAACTACGGATACCTTATTTGGTCACCCGGGAATCTTTGGTTGGAACTGGGCAATTGCCCAAATTTGCTGAAGAGCTGTATCAAACTGTTAGAGATGATTTGTGGTTGATTCCAACCGCAGAAGTTCCAGTGACTAATCTACACAGGGGGGAATTGTTGGCTTTCGAAGAGTTGCCTGTACAATATACAGCTTATAGTCCCTGTTTCAGAAGAGAAGCTGGTGCTGCCGGCGCTGAAAACAGAGGACTCCTGCGAGTGCATCAGTTCGATAAGGTAGAATTAGTCCGTTACGTCACTCCAGAAAATAGCAGGCAAGCGCTAGAAGAAATAACCAAGGAGGCCGAGTCAATCTTGCATGCCTTGGGATTGACCTATAGGGTGCTGAAACTGGCTGGTGGAGACCTCGGATTCTCTGCTGAAATGACATACGACATTGAAGTTTGGTCTCCAGGGGTGAAGCAGTGGTTGGAAGTTTCGAGCTGTAGTAGTTTTTCGGATTTTCAAGCACGCAGGACTGATCTCAGATTCAGACCTGGAGAAAACGACAAACCTAGGTTTGTCCATACCTTGAACGGTTCTGCCTTGGCGTTGCCGAGACTTTTAGTGTCCCTTATCGAGACTTACCAGACAGCTGGTGGAGAGATCGAAGTTCCAGAAGCTATCCAGGATCGGTTGGGCCTTTCTGTTATTTCGGCATAGTATCTTGCGTTACACTTAGCTGATGGGGTATGTCCAATGAACTCCAATAGGTGGTCGCTACTTCTATTTGGTTTATTCCTTTCTCTTTTAGTTTGGTATTTAGTCTATACGCAATCAACCGTGGTTGGCTTACATCAAAGCGAAGAGCGCATGACTGAGGTGGTCGCACTTGTTCAAGAGCTGATACAGTCCACGGATGTGACTGAATCAGCTTCCCAGGGCGTGTCTCCTCCCAGTAGCGGGAATTTTGAAACAGTCCTTTTTGAGCTACAAAAAGTTGTCATAGAATCTGGTATTCCTATGATCTGGATGGGCGCTGATGGTACGGTATTTTCTACTGAAAATTTACCTTTTGAAACTGATATTTATACCCCACAGGGCCAAGAATTAGTACGAAATCTAGTTAAACAGTATGAATCTGATGGTCACCTGCCGGTGATGGGTGTGACGGGAAGTTTGATCTATTTTGGCGATACTCCAGAAGTGACTGGGTTGCAGTGGATACCATTGCTCCAGGCGAGTGGGTTGTTCATTACTGCATTGATTGGATTTTTGGTTATTAAGTACCAACGAAAAGCTGAACAGGAAAAAGCTTGGACAGCAATGGCTAGAGAACTGGCCCACCAGTTGGGTACACCTATCTCTTCCTTGAAAGGCTGGTTGGAGCTAATGAGAATCCCTATCGATTACCGACCTGGGTCAATCGATCAAGAGTCCCTCAATTCAGGAATATCGGAGGACTTAATTAGGTTGGAGAAGATTACTCATCGATTTGAAATTATTGGCAGGGACCCAGACCTAGTCATTCTTAATATTGCAGATGTCTTAGCAGATTTGGAGGAGTATTTGCAAAAAAGATTACCTAGATTGTCTCAGGGAATCGAATTGAAAATCAGCATTCCTGAAATCGAAACTAATATTTTGGGCAACAAGACCCTTTTATCTTGGGCATTGGAAAATGTTTTAAAGAATTCTTTAGATGCAATGGCTGGTCGAACTGGTGAGATCAGAATTAATGTAATCAAGGACAGCTCAAAATGGCTGAGGATTACAATTGAAGATACGGGTCCAGGAGTAGATCCAGATTTTAAAGATAAGATTTTTGAAGCTGGAGTCAGTGGCAAGGAAGTTGGTTGGGGCGTGGGACTAACTCTGGCTCGGAGAATTATCACAGGGTCTCACTCTGGCCATATTTATTTGGTCGACGGCCAAGGGGAAGGAGCGAGTTTTGACGTTTGGCTGCCGATTTCTACTGTTTAAGCATAATTTATTTCTTAGACTTGCTCGGCGCCTTTGGGGCAGAAGGTAATCTGTCTATATGAAGCATAGAGATGTCAATATAGATCAGCTAAACAGGAGGCAGAAAGAGGCAGTCAGCCACTTCGAGGGCCCCATATTGGTACTAGCAGGAGCTGGTTCTGGTAAAACTAGAGTTTTGACGACTCGTATAGCAAACCTTATAAGCCAGAGAGGCATACCACCACAATCAATATTGGCAGTCACGTTCACTAATAAGGCTGCTGGAGAGATGAGAGACAGAGTCCATAGATTGTTAGGAGAAGCTCCAATTGGTATGTGGTTAGGCACTTTCCATGGCTTAGGTGCACGCTTTCTTCGGCAACACAGTCCCTTACTAGGATGGACGCCTCGATTCTCTATCTTTAATTCTCAAGACAGTGCCAGATTGGTTAAATCCACTGCTAAATCCATCGGATTGGATACAGCGCGATGGAGTCCTAAGATCATTGCTCATAAATTGAGTGACCTGAAGAACAATCTTGTGAGTCCTCAACAATATTTGGAAGAAAATGGGGACGGTCTAGACATATTTAAAAGAAAGATATCAGAAATTTATCCCCGTTATCAGACAGCTCTGAAAGACCAAAACGCATTTGATTTCGATGACCTCCTGGTAAAGCCTGTCGAAATCTTAAGATCCAACGATGGATTGTTAAGGGCGTACCAGAACAAGTTCAAGTTTTTACTGGTAGACGAATTCCAGGATACTAATAATGCCCAGATCCAATTTCTTAGACTATTATCACATGGGCATGAAAATCTCATGGTAGTAGGTGATGACGACCAGAGTATTTATGGATGGCGTGGAGCTGATGTCAGAAACATTCTGGAATTCGAACAAAACTTCGGAGAAGCGAAATTGGTGAGGCTGGAACAAAATTACCGATCAAGCGGTGCGATCCTAGCTGCTGCTAATGCTGTTATCCAAGAAAATACTAAGCGTAGAGGTAAAACCCTCTACACCGATAAACCCCAGGGAGAATTGATCACCCTCATTGCAGTCACCAGCGAGAAAGAGGAAGCTGAATGGATTGCAGATCAGATAGATAACGTCCTAATGACTGAGAAATCAGTGACTGCTAGCGAAATTGCGATATTATACCGAACGAACGCGCAATCTAGGGTCATCGGAGATATTTTTAGTAAGAAGGGTTTACCATACCAAATTATAGGAGGAACGAAATTTTATGAACGCAGAGAGATCCAGGATGTGCTGGCCTACCTAAGGTTGATTTCTAACCCTGTGGATAAAGCGGCCTTCGAGAGGGTAGTGAATTACCCAAGGAAAGGCATCGGCAAAAGCACCCTAGAGCGCCTTCGGATGTGGTCCCTAGAAAGTAATACTAGTTATTTAGAAAGTGCTATCAGAGCAGAGGAGATTCCAGGTATTAGCCCTAGAGGAGCAGCATCTCTGCTCCAATTCGCCAATCTCATTCAAAAGTATTCCAGTATAGCCTACAACACTCATGTTGGAGAACTGCTAGGTCTATTAGTAGAAGAGTCTGGTATTTTTAGAGAGCTTGCGAGCGAAGGATCGGAGGGAGAAGATCGCGCTAATAATGTCACAGAACTGATTGCAAAAGCTCATGATTTCAGGAGAGATCTAGTCCCAGAGTTAGATGTTAAGATTGATGACGGATTTTCGGAGCTAGATCTTTTTCTCCAAGAGATAGCACTAGTGATGGACATAGATAATCATGATACCAGTTTGGAAAAAATCACACTAATGACATTGCACAGCGCAAAGGGATTGGAGTTCCCCTATGTATTCATTTCAGGATTGGAAGACGGACTTTTTCCTCTACACAGGGCGTATGATTCACTTGATGAACTAGAGGAAGAAAGGAGGCTGTTTTATGTAGGAATTACCAGAGCGAAAGTCAGTCTTTTCTTGACAAGAGCTAAGCGTAGATGGAGAGCAGGCGAAGTAGTTCACGCGGCACAGTCCACTTTTCTAAGAGCAATTCCTGATTCATTGCTAAAAAGAGAGAATCATCTTGTCGGCAGATCGGAGGGCAATCGAACTGAAGTATTTGGAGGAAAATCAGGAGATTTGCCTGGTAGGAATATTATTGGGGACAGTGATACAAACGAAAGTTACGATTTCACTGAGGATCAAGAGTTCAATCAAGATCTTCCGAGATTAGTTAAAGGTGAAATGGTATCACACGATCAATTTGGTTCTGGTGTGATCAGCTCTGTCTCGGGATTCGGAAGAGATCTTAAGATTGAAATCGATTTTGAGAGTGTAGGAGTAAAAAGACTGCTGGCTCGCTACGCAAGACTGAAGAAGGACTACTAATAAAGCTTTAAGGCCTCTCCTGGCTGCGTGGCCAGTCCAGAGAGGAGTCTCCAAAAGGTTTAAACATCATTAGAGGATGGCTTCGATTCTAGGGGGTGATTTTGGTCACTAGATGGTTTCTTCCCAAAGAACTTCAGGACTCCAGCAAGCCCGAGCCAAGCCGATTCCATTTCTGTATGTACCAAGCCTATCAAGGAAGTGAATTCACTGATTCTTTTTTCGATTTGTGAGGATGCGGTTTTTAATCCGTTTAGCAATTCACTGAAAGATTGGTGTGCTTCCTCAATGTCGCCTCGAATCATTCCAGAGATCGATTCTAAATTGTCAGCTATCTTGATCCCTTTTTGAAATAGAGGATCAACACTTTCAGAGAAAATGGTGAGAGTCTTGGTTAGTCGTAAGATAAAAAATACTCCAGCAAGCAAAAATATACTTGCTACTATTGCAAGGAAGATTATTGATACGTTAACTATTAAGTCTATGTCAGGCATCTTTCTTCCAGGTTATAAGGTTCTACATGAGGGTGAATGTTGGAAAGATAGTACATTATGAACAATACTACACCCTGTGGGGTTTTAGGGAGTGTTAAGGTACAATATCTTACTGTATCCAGTTTTCCAGCGGGTTCATAAGCCCAATAGATAGAGTGCCAGAGGGCTATATAAGAACAAGAAAGGGGATTATATGGCGAGTTTTGTGGTAGAGGGAGGGCAGAGCTTGTACGGCGCAATAAGGCCACAAGGGAATAAGAATGCAGCTTTGCCAGCTATTGCGGCATCCTTACTCGGATCAAGTCCGACTATTCTCAAGAATATACCGCGAATCCTCGACGTGGTTACTATGTTGGAAATACTGGAATCTTTGGGTGCAGAAGTAACCTGGGAAGGCCAGAACGTTGTGTGTATAGACCCTAGATCTGTAAGGTCGGGGACTATCGACCAAGCATTGGCACAAAAAATCAGGGCATCGCTACTTTTGGCCGGTCCCCTATTAGCTCGCTTCGGCCGAGTACGACTGCCTCCACCTGGAGGGGATGTCATCGGTAGAAGAAGGATGGATACACATTTTCTCGCCTTCGAGTCCTTAGGGGCAGACGTGAGTTTGAATTCTGGATTTGAAATAGAATGTCGTACTCTCAAAGGAGCGGATATCTTCTTGGACGAACCATCGGTGACGGCTACAGAGAACGCTATTATGGCGGCTGTATTATCCGAAGGAGAATCGTGGATCAGGAATGCAGCTTCGGAACCTCATGTGCAGGACTTGTGCCTGATGTTGATATCTATGGGTGCATTGATCGAAGGTGTCGGGAGCAATCAACTTAGAATATCAGGAGTAAGGGAACTGCATGGAACTACTTTTACCATAGGTATGGACCACATCGAAACTGGCTCTTTTATCGGATTAGCCGGGGTTACTGGGAGTGAAATATTAATTAAAGACGCTCCTGTAGAACATATGAAAAGTACTTTTTTGGCTTTTAGAAGGTTGGGTGTTGACATCGAAATAAATGGGTCTGATATAAGAGTGTTTGGCGGTTCTGAAAAAAATGTAATCAACGACGCGTTTGGGTCACTTCCCAAGATAGATGATGGTCCATGGCCGGCTTTTCCGGCTGATCTAACCTCTATTGCTCTAGTGGCTGCTACTCAGTGTAACGGAACGGTTTTAGTGCATGAAAAAATGTTCGAATCCAGGATGTTTTTTACGGACAAACTAGTAGCCATGGGAGCTCAGATTATTTTGTGCGATCCTCATCGCGCTGTTGTGGTTGGTCCCTCGAGATTAAGACCTGCTAACCTCGAAAGTCCTGACATTAGAGCGGGTATGGCATTACTCATAGCTGCTCTAGGCGCCGACGGTGTAAGCCGAATCCAGAACATAGGTCAAATTGAACGAGGGTATGAGAGGATAGGTGAGCGACTTAGAGACTTGGGAGCAAAGATAGAAAGGTTGGATTAGGGCAGGGATCTTGTTTAGAAAAAATCTTAGACAGTCCGGACTTTGGAAGTGGAAGATCTGCAAACCCTGTGAGTAGGGTGAACCTCAAAAGCCTTGAAAATATTAGACTGTTTAAGTAGTTTCAAATCGTAGATTGACTGAAGAATGGCAGTTATTTTGTAAGTGGGGGAGTTGTTGACCCCCGCTTTTTTATTCTAGGAACATTGGGTTTTGGCAACTGGAGACGCCCTAGTATTGGATAAAAAACAAATAGCGAAAAGGATAGAAAGAGAGCTTTTAAAAATCGGATTCGAACCTGTTCTAATTGAATGGTCTGGAAGTTCTGGCCGTCCAATAATCAGGTTGAGGATTGATTGGGTGACGCTTGGATCGTCTAATATGGGTGTTACGATCGAAGATTGCGCGAAGGCTAGCAGATACCTGGAAGAGTGTTTGGAGCAAGAAGAGGTTTTGCCAGAAAATTATGTTTTGGAGGTGTCGTCACCAGGAGTGGAGCGGCCTCTCGTTAGGCCCAAAGATTGGGAACGATTTGTAGGCGAACCAGTTGTGGTGCAAACTCACTCGCAGAGTGAGTGGAAAAAGTCTCGTTTTGAAGGTCGGTTATTGAAAGTCGGGGGAGGGATAGATAGCTCACAGAGTGCAGAGATACTCTTAAAGGACGGTACAATGTTAAACGTGCAACTCTGTGATGTTGAAAAAGCTAACATAATGTATGAATGGTAATGGTGTGTAGACTCGTGAGGACTATATGAAAGATGCCACTGAAATCGTAGACGCGCTGAAGGCAGTAGTTGCCACAAAAAACCTGTCTGCAGATGAAGTCAACGAGCTTTTGAAGGAAGGTATAAGGGCTGGGCTAGGTCGTATTTACGGTCCAACAGTTCAGGCTGAGATCAGTATCAATGATCAATCGGGAGGTGTGGATATCCTAGTCCTCAGGCGTGTAGTTGAGGATGTACAGGATTCTTCATCGGAAATTAGTCTGAATGAGGCACGTTGGGACGACGAGGGATTTGAAATTGGTGATGTCATGGAAATTCCAGTCGAGTTTTCTGATTTTGGCAGAAACGCTGTAATGGCTGTGAAGCAGAAAATTGTACAGCTAGTCAGAGAAAATGAGCGTGATAGAATTCGTTATGAATTTGAAGATAAGATCGGGCAACTCGTTTCAGGTGAAGTCCAGCAGATTGAATCAGGTAAAATCATAATTTTAGTCAATGGAGCTCCCGATGCAGATGCTCTGATTCCTTGGAAAGAACAGAATCCACGGGAAAGGTTTCGCCAGGGTGACCCTATCCGTTCTGTATTGAAAAGGGTTGAAGAAACTCCAAAAGGTCCGAGACTTATTTTGTCTAGAGGAGCACCGATTTTTGTAGGAGCGTTGTTCAATCTAGAAGTGCCCGAGATTCAGCAGGGGATTATTGAGATAAAAGAAATAGCACGGGAAGTTGGTGGAAGAACTAAATTAGCGGTGTACAGCCATGATGAATCTATAGATCCAGTTGGTTCTTGTGTGGGCCTAAGGGGTTCTCGTGTACAAGCGGTAGTTCAGGAATTGGGCGGTGAGCGTATTGACATCGTTCCCTGGCATGCTGAACCAGAGGTTTTCGCTAGGCGTTCTTTGGCGCCAGCTCGAGTTTCTAAAATCATGAGCGACTCTGTTCGCAGAGTTATTACTGCTATAGTAAATGAGGATCAGTTGTCTCTGGCGATTGGACGGAATGGACAGAACGTGAGACTGGCTTCCCAGCTTATCGGGTGGCAAATCGACCTGTATGGTGCCAGAGAATGGGTCGAACTAGGAGCTGATCTTGGATTGTTCGAGAGAGAAACAGATGAGGAAGAGTATGAGAATGCGGATTTCTCTTTGGAGGAACTAGATCTTCCGGAGAAAACTTTAGCAACCCTTCAAAGTGCTGGATTCTCTACATTTCTACAAATAATCGATTTTTCCAAAAATGATTTTCTGAAGGTAGACGGGATGTCCGAGGAAGAATCTGAAAAACTGATGCAATTGATAGAAGAGCTCACAGTCATTGATGGAACAGCTCCTTCCGTGTCCAACGAACCTAATCAATCCAGTGAAAAATCGGATAAGGTTGAAGGGTGAGGCCATGAATACTCTATCCAAGAACAGCGCCTTTGGATTATTGGGGTTAGCACGCAGGGCTGGGATGCTTGAACAGGGAGTGGCTTCGACTCGTCAGGCCTTAAAACAGGGCAGGGCAATGTTAATATGGATGGCTAAAGATGGATCTGAGACACAAAAGGATAAAATTGTCAATTTATTAAGACATAAGAATGTCCCCGTTGTCACTTGTGGCACATGTGCAGATCTCGGTTCAATTTTAGGATCTGATAAGGTTTCAGCTGTTGCTGTAACAAGTGCAGGAATGGCCAATCAAATGCTAGCTAGATTAACTGAGGATTCAGAGTTGATGAGTGGGAACAATTCAATGGAAATTGGTGAATAGCATGAGGGTCCTTGATTTGGCAAGAGAGTTGAGTTTGCCTGCTCAAACTCTACTGAGTTGTTTGCGAGTTCTGCGTATCTCTGTTCTGAACATGGATGATCTCATAGACGAGGGAGATGTAGCTCTCGTTAGAGTCCGCATTGAACTAGTTCGAACTAGGCATAGTGATGTTAAAGATAACGAATCAGCAGTTCAGGTAATTCTGAAGGAAACTAAATCCACAGGCAAACGTCGTCGTCGCAGGCAGCAGCCAGACCTTGTGATAGAAGATGAGCCCCCAGTATCTACAGAGGAAAGCTCTGCGGAAGAAACTGACTCCACGGTGATTCCAACTGAGGTAGGCGAAAGATCATCTGCGAATTCCAAGATAGATATTGAAGAGCCAGATGAGTTGGAAGTCAGTGTGCCCCTTCCTGTGGAACAAGAGGTGGAAGAAGAAATTCTAGAATCTGTGGTTCCCTTCAAGGATGACAACTCTCAAAAAGAAATCAAGAAAGAAGAAGTGCCTCTAGAGCAGCCTGGCGCGCGTCAAATCAGAAGGCCAAAACCATCGAAAGCCTCATTGACGGCTCTAGCAGAACAGAAATCTACTGCTGGAGCCAGACGAAGTAAGCCGGTAGGTCAAGTGAGAGTGCAGGCAGATGGGTATAGCCCAGACGGCTCCAGGGATATCCAGAAGAAGAAGAAAGGAAAAAGAAAACAGGATGTGGACCAAACAGCTGTCCAGAGTAACATCCAACGGGTTATGGCTGAAATAAAAGGCGGTGGCAAGAAAAGACGGCGGAAATCCCAAACGGTTTCTCGAGAAGAAAGAGAGGCCGCGTCAGTAGAAGCTGAAAAAGAGATTGAAAGAGAAAATACAATTGTGCGGGTCAATGAATTTTTGACTGCCTCAGAGCTGTCAGATCTTGTCGGGATTCCAACAAATGAAATCATAGGTGCTGCCTTTAAAAACTTTGGTTTACTCATGACTATAAATCAGAGATTGGATTTCGAAAAAATAGAATTGGTCTTGGATGAATTCAATTTTACGGCAGTCAAAGAAGAAGAGTATGAGGTTTCTGAAGAACTCGATGGACTAGAAGTAGATGATGGAGATGCCGAACCAAGGCCTCCAGTCGTGACAGTGATGGGGCATGTAGATCATGGAAAAACAGCACTTCTGGATCACATCCGAAGTGCCAATGTGGTGGCGGGGGAATCCGGCGGCATAACCCAGCATATAGGGGCCTATCATGTCGATCTGGGAGGTGAGAAGAGAATCACATTCTTAGATACACCAGGACATTCAGCTTTTACAGCGATGAGAGCTCGGGGAGCAGAAATCACAGATATCGTGATTATTGTAGTAGCGGCAGATGACTCCATTATGCCTCAAACTAGAGAAGCTATCAGTCACGCTAAAAATGCTGGAGTGCCAATTGTAGTAGCTATTAATAAGTGTGACTTGCCTGCATCTAATCCAGAAAAGGTCAAGCAAGCTTTACTTCAGGAAGACGTGCAGATCGAAGAATTTGGTGGTCAGACCCTTTGTGCAGAAGTGTCAGCTATTACGGGTGATGGTGTGGATGACTTGCTAGAGAAGGTGATACTGCAAAGTGAACTGATGGAACTTCAAGCTCCGGCAAACCAAGATGCAACTGGTACTGTCGTAGAATCCCAACTCGATGTATCAAAAGGTCCTGTGGTTACAGTGCTAGTGCAAAAAGGAACTCTGAGGATCAGAGATACTTTCGTAGTTGGACATTATGAGGGCAGGGTTAGGGCTCTGTTGGACGAGAGAGGGAGTCAAGTGAAGGAAGCAGGTCCTGGCTTGCCTGTTCAAGTCTTGGGTAGTATAGGGGTCCCTCAAGCTGGAGACTCATTGAGAGTCATGATGGCCAGTAAGGCCAAAGAAATTGCAGCTAGTCGGTCAAGATTAGATAGAGATAAACAACTCAGGATAAGAGAACGCGCGGTCAGTCTAGGGAATTTCGGGAAGTCTTCTACCGAAGAAAAATCCAGTATCCTTGCCGTAATTGTCAAAGCCGACGTGGATGGTTCGGTACAAGCTCTTTCTGACGCATTGGAGCATTTGGGAACGAGTGAAGTGGGAGTGTATATTGTCCACAATGGGGTAGGAGCTATCAACGAGGAAGATGTTTTACTTGCAGAGACTTCCAATGCTGTAATTATTGGCTTTAGAGTCAGGCCTTCTACTAAAGCCCGTAAAAACGCTGAGCGGCAAGGCATCGACGTCAGAACCTATGACATTATCTATGATGCTGTTGATGAAGTGAGAGCAGCCCTGGAAGGAATGTTGCCTCCCGAGAAGAAAGAGGAGATACTGGGTTCTGCCGAAGTTAAGGAAATTTTCAGAATAGGTAAGGTCGGTACTATTGCAGGTTGTGAAGTTGTGGAGGGTCATATCGACAGAGCGGCCAGGGCGAGAGTTGTTAGGGAAGGAATAGTGATCTACGACAACGATCTCTCATCTCTTAAACGTTTCAAAGATGATGTCAAGCAAGTTCAGGAAGGGTTGGATTGTGGAATTGGAATTAAGAATTTTAATGATGTCAAAGTCGGAGATTCTATCGAATGTTTCACGGTGGAAGAAATTGCTCGAACCTTGGCTGACTCAAAATAATGAGCTGGGGTTTATCAGAAATCAAAGTGATTATCCCTATGTCTCAGACTGAATTGTGATTGCCAGTTGCGATCAATGGGGGTACTGAGTAATGACCCGAAGTCCCAATATCTAGTCAACTGTGTCGAGTCAACGATTAACCAGGTTGAATGAACAGTTTCGTAGAGAAATCATGGAAATTCTTATCAGAGATGTGAGAGATCCAAGGATTTGCGAAGTCGCTGTTACCGGTGTTGAAATAACCTCCGATCTGTGGTTGGCGAGGGTTTATATACAGGCATCAGGAACAGCACAAGAAAAAGCCGATGCATTCGAAGGTCTGAGAGCAGCTCAAGGATTCATTCGGAGTTCATTAGCAAAAGGGATGAAGATCCGTCGGACTCCAGAGTTGAGATTCTTGGAAGATAAATCTTTTTCTCATGTTCAAAATATAGAAGATATACTTGAAAAAATAGATCGGAGCAATTTTAAAAAATCAGCCTTGAAGGAGGGGGATCCTGAAGGATAAGTTCGGGAAAGGACCTGGAAAAGTCATTTTACTGGACAAGCCTTGCGGGCCTACTTCACATGATGCCGTACTATGGACCAGACGATCTTTGGGAACCTCAAGAATTGGTCATTCTGGAACGCTGGATCCATTTGCATCTGGCTTGCTTCTGATAATGACTGGATGGGCAACGAGGATATCTGAGTATTTGACAGTGCTCCCGAAACGATATCGTGCGACGATCCGATTCGGTATGACTACTGATACAGATGATTCTACTGGTGCTGTGATCCAAAAGAATGATAGATGGAAAGAGTTAAGAAAAATTGATATCACAAATGGCTTAAAGCAGTTTGAAGGTCACATTTCACAGGTACCCCCGCAATATTCAGCGAAGAAGATTCAGGGTGAAGCGATGTACCGTAAAGCGAGAAGAGGAGAACGAGTCCAACTTGATCCAGTAGGAATTGAAATTTCCAGAATTTCTTTAATTGAACTTAATCTCCCTTCTATTATTATTGAAATTGATTGCTCAAGTGGTACATATATTCGATCTTTGGCTCGAGATCTCGGTGAAACCCTTGGAGTAGAAGCTCACCTAAGTGCGTTACGCCGTTTGTCGGTAGGAAAATTTTTGGTCGAAGATTGCATTGATCTAGATTCGCTCAGAAACGGTATTATGCCTGATAAAAAAGCAATAGTTGAAATACCTGGAGCTTTGGGGCATTTGAGATCCATCAGTGTAGAAGAGGACACTTCCAGAAAACTAAGAAACGGCATGCCTGTTAGTTGCCTCAACACAAAATACGAACATGGTGAGATTGTTGTTGTTCTATCTAAAGGTGGTGAATTAATAGGGATGGCTGAAATTGATCAAGAAATAATCAAACCCAAAAAGATTGTTCCTGGGTTCATAGTATGACAGAATATTTGTTGGACCAGTGGGATGGCCAGCGACGTGACCAAGTCGTAGAGCCTACGGTGATCACCATAGGTACTTTTGATGGACTACACAGGGGTCATCGTGAAGTTATTTCCAAGATATGCAGCCGGGCAAGGGCAGTGGGAAAGAAAAGTTTGCTGGTCACATTTCGTCCACATCCGTTGTCCATCATATCGACTGGGGAAGCACCTGCGCTACTGACGAGTTATGACGAAAAAAAAGAAATACTAAGAGAATGTGGAATAGATTATGTGGTGTTCCTTCCTTTTAATAATGATCTGGCCAATTATGACCCTAGGGAGTTCGTTAAAGATTTTCTGATAGATAGGTTTGGATTAAGTGAGTTGATTATTGGTTATGATCATCGATTTGGGAAGGGAGGTGCTGGAGATATGCATTTACTGAAAACATTAGGGAAAGAGATGGGTTTTTCTGTTGAAGTTGTGCCACCTCTCATTAAAGACGGCCGGCCAATTTCTTCATCTGCTGTTAGGGGATATCTCTCAAGTGGTGATGTGAAGTCGGCTAGTGAGAATCTGGGCAGATTATATTCTTTTGTGGGGGAAGTGGTAGTTGGTGATAAAAGAGGCAGGAAACTAGGGTTTCCGACAGCCAATATTAAGGTTGCCAATGAGCAAGGGGAGGTGAAGTTGATACCTTCAGAAGGCATTTATGCAGTCATAGCTCAAGTCGGCCGAACACAGTATTCAGGGGCTCTACATATCGGCCCGAGACCGACTTTTTTGGATCCAGATAAAGTGATAGAGCTATACATCATAGATTTTAATGCAGACATCTATGGTAAGAAGGTAAAAGTGGAGTGTGTGGAATATTTAAGGGATATCGCCTCCTTCGAATCTACCGGAGATTTGATTTCACAAATGAATAATGATGTCGAAAGTGTTCGAGAGATTCTTGGAAAGAGATAGAAATTCAAACAAGTTCATTATTCTAGTAGTGTTGTTGATCCACTGTGGTTTAGCTAATTTACGGTGCTACTCGTACAAACCGTACGATGGGCTTCCCTCGTAGTACTGACTCTTGCGGAGGCAAAAAGTTATGGCAATAAGCAGAGAAAAGATTATAGAAAAATATCGGCTTCACGAAGATGATGTTGGCAGTGCGCCCGTTCAAGTCGCCATTTTAACAGCTAGAATCCTCGAGCTCACCGATCATTTTAAAACCCATAAAAAAGATCATCATGGTCGTCGAGGCCTCCTTAAGCTTGTAGGACGCAGAAAGCGCCTATTGGCCTACCTTAAGAAGGAAGATATCGATAGGTACCAAGAACTTATTGCCAGCTTGGAACTGCGACGTTAATCACCAATGTGCTAATTGCCTAGATTCGAACAAGTGAATGATAACAAGCTCAGGAAACCGATTATACAATCTGAGATGCATCGTCCGCATAATCTTAATAGAGGGAAATAACTTTGCTGGGGCCGTCCCGGCGAATTTCATAGTATGGAAAGGACAGGCCTTTTCATTGAAAACAGAGAAAATCATAGATGATTAAGAGAGTAGAGCGTCAATTCGCTGGTCGTACGTTGAGTATAGAAACAGGCCGAATGGCCAGATTAGCGCAGGGATCTTGTCTGGTGCAGTTTGGTGATACAGTCGTGTTAGTAGCGACTACCGTACAAGATAAACCCAGCCGTTTCCCATTTTTCCCTTTGACTATTGAATACCAAGAGAGAAGCTATTCAGCTGGAAAAATTCCAGGTGGTTTTTTTAAGAGAGAAGGTCGCCCCAGTGAGAATGCTATTTTGGCCTGCAGACTGACCGACCGACCACTTAGACCTCTATTCCCAGACGGATTCCAGAATGAGACACAGGTTTCCGTTTTCGTTCTAAGCAGTGACCAAGAAAATTCAGCGGACATTCTGGGGATGTTAGGAGCTTCGGTAGCTTTGAACTCTTCAAAAATCCCTTTTGATACATTGGTAGCTGCTGTGAGAGTTGGAAGAATTAAAGGTAATTGGGTCATTAATCCGACTTTTCAGCAGCTGGAATACTCAGACGTCGACATCGTCGTCGCTGGATCTGAGGATGCGATTCTGATGGTTGAAGGCGGAGCTATTGAAGTGCCTGAAGAAGAGATCCTTGAAGCTTTAAGTAAGGCTCAAGAAGGGATCAGAGAGCTGATAGATATTCAGAAGGAGTTTTTTGAAGGACTTGATATCCCAGAAACAATGGAATGGACCTCCGTCAAGCCATCGGCCGACTTGACTGTTAAGGTGGAAGGGATGCTAGAAGGAAGGATGGAAACAGTATTAGAGTTGCCCGATAAAACAGAGAGAAATGCTGCAATAGTTGAACTGACTAGTGATATAGTCGCGAAGCTCGTGGAAGAAGATCCTGAGTACTCTCAGCATGAAGGAGCTGTTAGTGACGTAGTTCGATCTGTAGAGAAGCGTGTCATACGCAGCAAGATACTATCCGAGGGTAAGCGTGTGGATGGTAGAGTTGAAGATGAAGTAAGACCAATAACTTCCGAGGTTGGACTGTTACCAAGAGCACATGGTTCAGCTTTGTTTACCAGAGGTCAGACTCAGGCCTTAGTAACAACGACTTTTGGAACCTCAAGAGATGAACAACGTATCGACACAATCGAAAGTTCAGAAGAAGTAAAAAAATCCTTCATGTTGCATTATAATTTTCCACCATTCTGTGTCGGTGAAGCGCGACCTTATAGGGGTACTTCTCGGCGCGAACAAGGCCACGGAGCTTTAGCAGAAAGAGCTATACGTCCGTTATTACCTGAATACGATGAATTTCCATATACTATTCGTGTTGTGTCCGATATTCTGGAATCAAATGGATCTTCTTCCATGGCTTCGGTTTGCGGTGCTTCCTTAGCGCTGATGGATGCCGGTGTTCCTATTAAGGCTCCCTGTGCCGGAGTGGCAATGGGCTTGATCAAAGATGGAGAAGATGTTTCTATACTGACAGACATCTTAGGGTTAGAAGATGCATTGGGAGATATGGATTTTAAAGTGGCCGGAACAACCCAAGGCGTGACTGCTATTCAGATGGATATAAAAGTTGACGGCTTGACCCATGAGATAATGAAAACAGCCCTTGAGCGAGCCCATACTGCTCGGTTGCACATTCTAAATCGTATGGAAGAAACTCTCTCTGGACATCGTGATGAATTGTCAGTGTATGCTCCGAGGATCATCAGTATTCAGATTAATCCCTCTAAGATTGGCGAGATAATTGGCCCTAAAGGAAAAACTATTCGTGCCATCCAGGAGGATACTGGCGCCCAAGTTGATATAGACGATACGGGGTTAATTAAAATTTCCGCGGTAGGTGGCGATGCTGGTGCAAGGGCTAAGGAAATGATCGAAGCGATAGTACAGGATCCGGAAGTTGGCAGAATTTATGAGGGCCCTGTCAAAAATGTAACGACATTCGGCGCTTTCATTGAAATAGTTCCAGGCGTAGAAGGCCTTTGCCACATATCCGAGTTAGCAGAGAAACGAGTCGATAAAACAGAGGATATCTTAAAGCCAGGAGAAATAACTCGAGTCAAGTTGCTTTCTATTGATGAAAAAGGGAGACTTAGACTCTCCCGGAAGGCTGCACTTATAGAAGAAAGGAATGCTTCCGATAATACTGGCGATTAGATTATCGTTTCAAGGGAATGTTGTGAACGAATTCTCTGGATGTAACCAGTCGTATCCCCGAATGAAAGCAAGGTGATCGACTTTAAGCTAGAGAATGGCTTTAGGGTAATCGGCGAAGAAACGTCAGTTGGCCATTCAGTTTCAATTGGAGTTTGGATCAAGCAAGGATCGGCCCATGAAGAACCACGCCGCATGGGTATTAGTCACTTGTTAGAGCATTTGGTGTTCAAGGGAACTGACAAGAGAAATGGTAGAGAGATCGCACTATCTTTGGAAGCTCTTGGAGGCACTTTAGACGCGTATACCACTCGTG
>JAPKDG010000071.1 GCA_028822645.1 Longimicrobiales bacterium
CTCACCATGGTGGGAATGAGGAATCTGTCAGAGAGTTTGCTAAGATCAATGATTATCATGTGGGGATGCTGCCCTATCTGTTGGAAAAACTAAAGGAAAGCGATGAGGACGGAGAAAATCTCCTTGATAAGACCATGGTTATTTACGGTTCTCCAATGGGAGATTCCAACCTACACAACCACAAGCGTTGTCCGCTATTTGTAGTAGGTGGAGCGAACGGAGAACTTGCGGGGAATTCTCATATTGTTGCTCCTGACGGAACACCGATGGCAGATGCTATGCTGAGTCTGGGTCAAAAACTAGGGATGAATGACTTGGAGAGTTTCGGCAACAGCAATGGCGAACTACTGTGAAAATCATAAATCGCGGTCTAAGGGTAGAAGTTTTCGGATCAGTCGTTCTGGCACTTTTGTTATTGCGTCTGTCAGCTGTAGAATCGCCTATTGCCGATGCGGCAATGAATGAGGATTTCGACTCAGTTCAGTTCCTTATCCAAGAGGGAGAGGAAGTGAACGCTGCCCAGGGAGATGGAATGACTGCGCTGCATTGGGCTGCAGAGAACGGTGATGTTGAGATGCTGGAGATGCTGATGTCAGCAGGGGCAAATCCAGAAGCAGTAACACGTTTGGGTAGATACACCCCCCTCCATTTGGCCAGCAAACTGGGAAGAGAGGCCTCAGTGGTTTCGCTGCTGAGACTGGGCAGTGCGGTCAATCCCAGAACAACGACTGGGGCAGTGACTCCATTACATTTTGCAGCTGCTTCAGGTAGTGAGTTGGCGGTCAAAGCTTTGTTGGATCACGGTGCTAATGTCGACGCTAAAGAATTGCAATGGGATCAGACACCTTTGATGTTTGCAGCAGCGCTCAACCGTGTAGGAATAATCGACATCCTAGTGGCCCATGGAGCAGATATTTCTATGGCAGCAAAGGTGATTGATATTGCTAAGCGACAACAAGAAGACAGAGCGGACCAAGCGCAGTGGAACAATTTACGTAGGGTCTTAGCTGGATCCCCAGTAAGAAATACCGAATCTAAACCATCCAATGCAGAGACGCAGCCAGTCCCAGAAGTGCAGTTGAGAGCAGTGGATGAGATAGACCCACTTTCATATGCGGACCTCGTTGGCACCCACGGTGGATTGACCCCTCTCCTTCTCTCTGTCAGGGAAGGCCACTTCGAAGCTGTACGCAACTTGTTAGACAATGGGGCCGACATTAACCAAACCAGTGCAGGTGACCAAACGAGTTCCATATTGTTGGCGGCGATTAATGGTCATTTTGATTTGGTGAAACAGCTTCTGGAATGGGGCGCGGATCCCAACATAGCTAGTGATGCAGGGGGTACTCCTCTTTACGCTGTCTTGAACATGGAATGGGCTCCAAAGGCCAGGCATCCTCAGCCAGTCGATTATATGCAACAACAAATTGGTTATTTGGAGTTAATGGAGGTCCTTCTGGAATCTGGAGTGGACCCAAACGTCAGGTTGAAGAAGAATCTTTGGTACACTACCTATGCTCGAGATCTACTTGGTGTCGACCGCAGTGGTGCAACTCCTTTCTGGAGAGCGGCTCACGCTACCGATGTTGCTGCAATGGAATTATTAGTGCGATATGGAGCCGACCCAACGATCGCGACAAGGAAAACTCCCGATCGTCGTAGGAGGAGGGGTGAGCAGGAAGATTTTTCAGGACTTTCACCCGTTCCAGTTGGTGGTAGAGCTGTCGCACCGATAGTAGCCGCCGCCGGTGTGGGCTATGGCCAGGGCTTCGCAGGGAATTCTCATAGACATGTACCAGATGGTTGGATTCCAGCTGTACAGTATTTAGTTGAAGAGCACGGTGCGGATGTCAACGATAGGGACCACAATGGGTACTCTCCAGTTCATCACGCAGCTGCTAGGGGTGATAACGAGTTGATTCTATATCTGGTCAGTCTGGGAGCAGACGTGACCTTGGTGAGCAGGACTGGGCAGACAACAGTGGACCTGGCAAATGGGCCAGTCCAGCGAATACAACCCTTTCCAGAAACCATCGCACTTTTAGAAAGCTTAGGCGCTATTAACAATCACAATTGCCTCACCTGTTAAGGTCAGGCCGGCCAATGCCTTATTTTTGTACCCCTACAATCTAATTCACGTCATTTTTCTTGAGAGGAAACATGTATAGACTCAGGTTCTTTGTTTCATTTTTGTTTCTAATTATATCTATTGGTTGTGCAAGTGGGGGTTCGGGGGGTAGCTCTGGCAGAGGCTATAATCCCGACGTGATCACCAGAATGGAACTCGACGAGATAGCCCAGTCAAACCCGAGTGTCTATGATGCGATTGGACGGCTACGAGTGACGTGGCTCAGACCTAGGACGCCAGCCAGCGTACAGTTTAATTCGGACCGGTTGCCTAAGGCTATGATTGATCATCAGCAATTTGAGCTAGATTTTCTGCATCAGCTTCGTATCGAAGAGGTTCAAGAACTGAGGTTCGTGGACGCCAGAGAAGCAACGTTTCGATGGGGAACTGGATTTGCTAATGGGGTTATCGAAGTGATCAGTAGAAGGGCTGGTAGTTGAGAATTGGACAGAATATTTACTGCATAATTCGATAACTGGGGATTGCAACAAGAAGTATTAGTGGCTATAAAAAGAAGCGCATAGACAATGAAAGACGCAGAAGGGTAAAAGATTTTAGGCCCACTAGGGCTTTCCTGGAACTGGAGTTTTGAATGGTGCATTTTTTGGTTCACAATGACAAAGATGATGTTGGTGTGGCAGTCGTAGATATGGAACAGGGCGGGTCCGCTCAGGGCATGACTTTGGATACTCAGGAGAGTAGAGGAGTCGATGTACTTATGGATATCCCGTTGGGCCATAAGGTTGCTTTGAGGGATTTTGAAGTCGGTGATTTCGTTACTAAATACGGACAAGATATCGGGAAAGTGGTTGCTACCATAAAGATGGGAGAGCATGTCCACACCCATAACCTCAAAACCAAGAGGTGGTAGACATGGAAAATCCAACATTTTGGGGTTACAGAAGGGAAAACGGCCGAGTTGGAGTTCGGAACCACGTGGTCATACTCCCTGTTGATGACATTTCCAATGCTGCTTGTGAAGCGGTCGCGAATAACATCAAAGGGACGATTGCTCTTCCCCATGCATATGGTAGGCTCCAGTTCGGAGCAGATTTGGAACTTTTTTTCAGGACCATGATTGGTACTGGCTCCAACCCTAACGTGGCAGCAGTTGTTGTAATTGGGATAGAACCCGAGTGGACCGATCAAATTGTTCAGGGTATAGCAGAGACGGGTAAACCAGTCACGGGTTTCTCCATTGAACGGCATGGAGATCTCCAAACTATAGCAGCAGCTTCTAGACAAGCTAAGGATTATCTCCAAGATGCATCTGAGAATCAGAGAGAGGAATGCCCGATCAGCGATCTGTATGTTTCAACTAAATGTGGAGAATCCGACACTACAACAGGATTGGGATCCTGTCCGACAGTGGGAAATGTATATGATAGGATAATCCCGATGGGTGCAACGGGCTCTTTTGGAGAAACGTCGGAGCTTACTGGTGGTGAGCATGTGGTAGAGGATCTTGCAGCGACTCCAGAAGTCGCGGCAGCATTCAAAGAAATATATGACGACTACAATGACTTCATCCTCAGAGAAAAAACCAATGATCTATCTGATTCACAGCCGACCAAAGGCAATATCAGAGGGGGGCTGACTACTATCGAGGAGAAGGCTTTTGGAAACATCGAAAAATTAGGAAAAAGTACAAAGTTTGTCGGAGTGTTGGGCCCCGCAGAGGCTCCCGGTGGTCCTGGGTTGTGGTTCATGGACACTTCTTCGGCTGCTGCGGAAGCAGTGACTCTGTGGGCAGCTTCCGGAGCTGTGGTCCATCTTTTCCCGACAGGACAAGGAAACATCGTGGGACATCCGGTAGTGCCCGTGATTAAGCTGTCCGCGAACCCTTTGACGTGCTCTACAATGAGTGAGCACATTGACCTGGACGTCTCTGGACTTCTCAGGGGTGAGATGGGTTATCCAGATGCGGGGAAACAGCTACTTGATCTGACTTTGAAAACTTGCAACGGACGACTTACTGCTGCAGAGGCTTTGGGCCACAGAGAGTTTGTTTTGACCAAGCTCTACCGGAGCGCCTAAGCAGAAATTAATGGTTGCGAATAGTGTGGTGAGTAGAAATCGTTTTGATTTTCGAGAAGTACAAGATCTGGTAGTGAAGCTGACCGAATCATCAGGCGTATCTCACGAGGATGCGGTCGTGTTTGCAGACGCTTTGGTTTGGGCTGACCTCAGAGGGACTTCTACCCATGGGGTTTCCAGGGTTGATATCTATCTTCGCCGCATTGAAAAAGGGCTAATCAATCCAGTAGCTGATTTAAAAATTCAAAATAGAAGCCCTGGGGTTTTGGTAGCAGATGCCGGAACAGGGCTGGGGCAAGTTCAAGCGGTGAGAGTACTGGAAAGACTCTATCCTGTGGCGACCGAGTTGGGTGTAGCCTCTGCTACTATCAAAAACTCTCAACATTTCGGAGCTGCTAGTCATTACTGTGAGCTGGCTGCGGAAAGAGATATGATCCTACTGGTTGCTACTAACTCTGAACCGGCCATGCCAGCGCATGGTAGCACCGATGCATTCTTTGGAACAAATCCAGTAGCGGCCTCATTTCCCACTGGTAAGGGATATTCGATCAAAATTGACCTAGCCACTTCAGTGACGGCCAGAGGAAATATTTTAGCGGCAGCCAAAGAAGGTAGAGAAATACCTTCGGGTTGGGCTATAGATCCAGAAGGGCATCCCACTACAGATGCTGAAAGTGCTTTGAAGGGAGCAGTCCTCACTATGGCAGGGCATAAGGGATACGCTTTGGCGATGTTGGTAGAGATTCTATCGGGAGTCTTGTCTGGTTCAGCGGTCGGCTCAGGAATAGGATCGATGTATAAAGATATGAATAGGGAACAGAATGTGGGTCATTTTTTCTGTTTGTTCGATATTTCCTCGTTCATGGATGTGTCTCTTTTTAAAGAGAGGATAGGCAGCATGATCGATCTGATCAAAGCTGGCAGGAAACAGCCTGGAACAGATGAAATTTTTGTTCCAGGAGAGAGGACAAACAAAAAGGTGCTCGAAAATAAAGAAATGGGCATTCCAATTGATACTGCGACTTTGGAGGAGCTGAGAAGTCTATGCCACAAACGAGATGTGCCCTTCACATTGAGTTAAGAGTTAAGTGGCCTGCTTAGGGTAATTTGAGCTGTTTTAATACTTTGGTACTTGTCGCCGCCACTGAAAACACCCGTTAATTAGTTCCCTTTGCGAATTTTCCCTATGGCTTCTACAGTCGCGTCAGCTCGGAACTGGATGAGCTTCCGCCCGATTTCGAGAGCCTCATCTTCATTAATATAGAGACTGTTGATATGGTCCAGGCTTACGGCTTGTCTTTGCGGGAGTCGTATGTGATCTGGGCTGTCATTCATGATGATCGATGATATGTAGTAGTCATCATGGTAGCCATCGAGATCTTTGTTTAATTCGACTTTTCCGAGCACCTCATTCTGATATTGAAGCACATCCCTGTAGTTGTAGAACTCAGGTATATGAGCGACTAGTATGTCGTCTCCACTCCAAGCGACAGTCAGTTCGTCTGCCACAGCCCCAAGTGTACGCTGATTACTGCCGCTGTCACCCAGGAAGAATATCTCCTTAAATCCTTGAGATTTCAAGCTGGTTGCCATGTCCCGTAGCACACTTTTTAATGTTTCTGAGGATAGTACTAACCGGCCAGGTGTTTCAGTGGAGTTCGGGTCTCCCGAGTCCAGCATGATGATGGGAGCGACTAAGGTTTCTCCGAGCGTTCTTGCGGTGGCATCTCCCGTGACTTTGAGGACATGGTTGTGTTTACCAGTTGTCAGGTATGGGCCGTTTGATTCCATCGTGCCGTTAAGGATTAAGGCGGTGGTATAATCGTAGGTTAGCACTAGGTCGCGCATCTCTAGGATGGTCAGTTCTGACATCCAGATATTGTCGGCCATAGCCACTGGTCGGACCATTTCATAGCTGTACGGAGCGGGCACTCGCTGATCTGCAGGTCGGACTACCTCTGGAAGTGCAACAGGTTGACTAGGTCTTCGAGTCTGAGCGGACAGGGTTAAAGGTACAAGTCCAATCAGTATGAGTCCGAGGACTAAGTGTGGGCGTCGTGCTTGCATTATTGTCTCTCCAGTAGTGTTCACCAATTCACTAAAAATTAGTACTGACCCATCAATTTGCTTCCACCTGTGGATGGCCACAAGGACGGTCATTCACAGGGGCATAGCTCTGTGGGGTATGTTTGCAGCGCAAGGGATTCGTGGGTTTTGTTTTCTTGCGACCACACCCCCTAGCAAGATTCTCTGATGCATGGCATCTTTCTAGGGTTCATACTTACGTCTAGTAGCTAGACTGAAGGGTAGCGAACAGAGTCAGTAGAAAAGGGGTTTCAGTAGACTATACAGAGGGTATTTATGAAGGCATTTAGTGCGACTGTGGTGGGAT
>JAPKDG010000072.1 GCA_028822645.1 Longimicrobiales bacterium
CTATTCGGGTGCATGTTTTGTTGTGTCCGGTTTTGGAGTAAATAAATGGATCCGCTACTCAACTTTGTACTGGTGGCGACTGTAGCGATAATAGCAGGATTCTCAGGTTATGCTTTTCATGGTGTGAAAGAACGTTATCGGCGAACAAGAGCTGAAGAAGCCGCTGGAGATGAGGCTTCAAGGATTTTGTCTCGAGCTGAAAAAGAAGCTGAGAACCTTCGTGCCGCAGCTGTGTTAAATGGAAAAGAAGAGATACTAGAACTCCGAGAAGCGTGGAAAGACGAAGAGCTTCAAAACCGAAAAAACATTGAAGAGACAGAACAACGTGTGGCTCAAAGGTCGAGTGGACTTGACAGTCGCTTTGACGCACTGAATGAGAAGGAATCCCATCAGATTCTCCGTGAGAAAGAACTGGCCAATCTCAAACAAGAGCTTTTTGTGGCCACAAATGACGTCGAATCAAAGACAGAAGAGATTAGGCATAAATTGGAATCTATTGGGGGACTGTCCGTTGCCGAAGCTAAAGGTCAACTTTTGGAAGACCTCAAAAATGAAGCAAAGGCAGATGCTAGCAATCTCCTGAGGGGAATGAAAGAAAATGCTGAAAGATCAGCAGAGCGCGAAGCTAAAAAGATATTAGCTTTGGCGATTCAGAGAATGGCTGCTGATGTAACAGCCGAGATGACAGTTTCCGTGGTACAATTACCTTCAGACGAAATGAAAGGTCGGATTATAGGAAGAGAGGGTAGAAATATTCGATCTTTTGAGCAAGCTACTGGAATCGATCTCTTGATCGACGATACGCCTGAAGCGGTTGTCCTTTCAGGTTATGACCCAGTCAGGAGGGAGATAGCTCGATTTGCGCTGGAAAATTTGGTCGAAGATGGACGGATTCATCCAGCCAGAATTGAGGAAGTGGTTGAAAAAAGCAAGAAAGAAATTGAGAAGACCATGGTGGAAGCCGCGGAAGAAGTGCTTTATGACTTGGGTATCCACAACGTACACGCTCAGGTTGTTAAAGTTCTCGGAAGATTGAAATTCCGTACATCCTACGGTCAGAACCAGCTCAGACATTCTAAGGAAGTGGCGCAACTGGCAGGAAGCATGGCCGCAGAAATGGGTCTTGATATTCAGATCGCCAAAAGGGCCGGGTTGTTGCATGATGTCGGTAAAGGGCTGACACACGATCAAGAGGGCAGTCATGTGGAACTTGGCTATAGACTATGCAAGAAATATAAAGAGTCAGACATTGTCCTTAATTCGATAAAAGCTCACCATGGTGAAGAACCACATCATTTTCCAGAGACATTCCTCGTTACGGCTGCGGACGCTATTTCAGGATCTCGACCTGGCGCACGTCGAGAAATGTTTGAGGGATATGTCAAACGCCTGGAAAAACTTGAAGAACTGGCGATGGAGACAGAGGGAGTAGAAAGGTGTTTCGCAATACAAGCCGGCCGAGAGATTCGAGTTATGGTTGAGCCAAGTAAGGTTAAAGATGCTGACATGGAAGAGCTGTCGGGAATTGTCGCCAGAAAAATCGAAGATGAATTGCAATATCCTGGACAAATAAGGGTTGTAGTTATTCGTGAAACTAGGTCGGTCGGCATTGCACGTTAATGTCGTTTCCTTCTGAAATACAACAGCGATGAATAGAATCGCCATCCTCATGGTGAAAATGGATTGTCATAAAGGTGGAGGAGAGTGAATGATGGCAGAGATCATATCCGGTAAGCAGATAGCAGAAAAAGTGTGTGAAGAAGTTCAAGAAGAAGTAGATAAATTGAAACTTCATGGTGTCACTCCTGGGCTGGCAGTGGTTTTGGTAGGAGATGATGCTGCGAGTAGCGTTTATGTTGCGATGAAAGAACGAGCCGCTAAGAGTTTGTCTATACATTCAAGGCAGTTGACATTACCAAAAGAAACTACTTCTGCAGAAGTAGAAGGGGTAATTTCAGGATTGAATGCTGACCCTGAAATCCACGGAATCTTAGTTCAGCTTCCTCTACCAGAACAAATCGATGAAAATGTGATACTGTCATGCATTGATCCAGCTAAGGATGTGGATGGGTTTCACCCTTTGAATGTTGGTCGCCTGAGTGTGGGGGAGCCCAATGTTGTCGCGCCCTGTACTCCAGCAGGAGTTATCGAGCTGCTGATGCGAAGTGGGTTTGATCCAGCAGGCAAGCATGTAGTAGTGGTTGGAAGGTCTAATATAGTCGGTCGGCCATTGGCAACCTTGCTGACAAGTCGAGGGAGAGGGGGTAATGCGACGGTCACAATAGCACATAGTAGAAGCGAAGAACTCAGCCTCATCACCAAGAGAGCTGACATACTGATTTCAGCTGTTGGCCGAGCAAATCTGATTGACCAATCTATGGTGAAACCTGGTGCTGTAGTGATAGATGTTGGAGTGAATCGAGTGATTGACCACTCGATTCCTAAAGGATACAGGTTGGTGGGAGATGTTGCCTTTCAGGAGGTTTCTGAAGTGGCTAGTGCTATTACTCCTGTTCCAGGGGGCGTAGGACCTATGACTATAGCGATGCTACTGAAGAACACTGCACAACTAGCAAGTAGTTCTTTGGGTTTTAGAGCTTAGGGTTATTGACTAGTATGGATGATACTTCGGAAGTGTGGAGTGTTTCACAGGTCAATCGAGCTGTGAAAAAACTTATTGAAACTGATCTTGAAAATCTTTGGATCCTGGGTGAAATAGCAAATTGGACTAGAGCTAGTTCGGGGCATTGTTATTTTACGCTAAAGGACCGAGATTCTCAGATTCGTTGCGTCATGTTCAAATCGGATGTTTCGAAACTTCCGATAGATCCAAACGCTGGAATGGTAGTTAGGGTTTTTGGATCTTTGGGCCTTTATGAGCCTCGTGGAGAATACCAGGTAGTTGTGCGTTCCCTCATGGATGAAGGTGGTGAAGGTCTGTGGAGGCTTGCAGCTGAAAAAGTGCGAAGAAAATTAGAAGGCGAGGGTTTGTTGGATAAAAACCTTAAAAGACCTCTTCCTACATCGATCAGAACTCTTGGTGTAGTTACATCTTTGGGCGGTGCCGCACTATACGATATACTTACAGTTATTGAGCGGAGATCCCCTTGGACTGAAGTGATAGTCAGAGATACCAGGGTACAGGGGGAAACTGCTGCCCAAGAGATTTCAGAGGCTATTCAAGTCCTATCTGAAAGTGGCATGGTAGATTTAGTTATAGTGGCTCGAGGTGGGGGATCCATGGAGGATCTCTGGGCTTTTAATGAAGAGCCAGTTGCCCGATCTATTGCCGCATCTCCCGTTCCTGTAGTGTCAGCGATAGGCCATGAGATAGATATAACCCTAGCTGATTTAGTGGCTGATTTTAGAGCTCCCACTCCTTCGGCCGGAGCAGAGATGGCCGTTAAAGATGGCGAGATGCTAAAAGGCATGCTGGGCGTGAAATCTGAATCTATGTTTGTGGCGATTGCAAATATGACATCTGAGTATCGTAGAAAACTAATCCGTGAGAGAGATGAGTTGATGACCTTCCAGGATGTGGTTGTTAATCCTCAAAAGGAATATCTCGATAGAACAGGAGATGAGCTTGAATCGACAATGCGAGCAGTAGTGTCTACCGCCAGGAAAGAGCTTTCTAATATAGGAAGTATGATGCAGGTGCTCTCTCCGTTGGCCACTTTATCCAGAGGCTATGCACTACCGAAAGACTTGCAAGGGAGGATTCTCAGAACGGCAGGAAGCATCCCACCTGGAATGCAGTTTTCACTAAGAGTATCAGATGGAACAATTTTCTGTGAATCTTTAGGAGAAGACAACTGAATAGTTGGCATTTATCGAGAAAGTAGATTTTGAAAAGGTTTAGATAAAAAATGACGGAAATTAACATTGAAAAAGCTTCGACTCTAGAAGAGAGACTCGCCAGATTGACTGAAATAGTACGTCACTTGGAAGGGGATTCGATTGATTTAGAACTTGCATTGGAACTCTTTGAGGAAGGCATCAAACATGTAAGAGAGGCTGAAGCGATCCTTAATCATGCGGAGTTCCGAGTAAAAGAATTGGTAGGATTAAGTGATAACCTGGAGGTCCATCAACTGAAAGACGAATCTTAGTGCTGACTGGGAGAATAGGATCTGACTTAGAAGGATTCTTGGCTGCAGAGAAGAACAAGGTGCATAACTCACTATTTCGTTTCAGTGAATGGATCAAGAAGGAATTACCAGCCAGAGTTTCAAGACCTATTTGTTATTCGGTCATGGGTGAGGGAAAGCGCCTGAGACCGATTTTGTGTGTCATGGCCTATCGAGTGAGCGGAGGAAGATTGTCGCCGGACATATATGATTTGGCGGCCTCTGTTGAGCTGATTCATTCGTATTCTCTTATGCACGACGATTTGCCTTGTATGGACGATGCTGATCTGAGGCGTGGTCGAGCAACACCGCATAGAGTATATGGTGAAGAGGATGTATTGCAGGCGGGAGCATTCCTGATACCGGCGGCATCATTGTGGGCGGCGAGAGCATTGAAAAAATTTCTATCGAATGGTCCGTTGAAGCGTAAAATTGTTAGAAAACTAAATACTGCTGCGGGGGCATGTGGCATGGTCGGCGGCCAATATTTGGATCTATTATCTGAAGGAGAAATTTTGGCGCCCAAACAACTTGAAAATCTTCATCGAATGAAGACTGGAGCCTTGCTCAAGACGTCCTTGACGATGGGCGGAATGGCTGCAAATGCAGAGCAAGAGTTACTGGATAACCTTGAGGAATTTGGTCATTGGCTGGGGTTGGCCTTTCAAATAAAAGACGATCTACTTGATGCCACTTCATCCACTGAGAATCTAGGAAAAATCCCTAGTGACAAGATCCATTCGAAGAATACTTACGTTTCATTATATGGTGTCGAAGGCGCTTCTATGATGGCTGAGGAAATGAAGAACAAGGCACTAGACAGTTTGTCTCGGATAGATGTAGATGACAAATGGTTAACTTTGCTGACAGAGTATGTATTGGATCGAAAAAAATGATTCGCCAAAGTATGTACTTGTTGGGCGATTTTTGCTTTATCTTCAGAGGACTAATGACTACTGAATTAGGAGACAACTGTTGACACTTCTGGATAAGATTAAAAACCCTGAAGATATTCGTTCTCTTTCACGATCTGAACTAGAGCAATTGGTCGTAGAATCTAGAGAGCGACATGTAGATGTTGTGTCTAAAACAGGCGGGCATTTTGGAGCTAGTCTTGGGGTGGCAGAATTGACGGTGGCCCTCCATTACGTTTTTGATACACCTAGAGACAAGCTTATCTGGGATACTGGTCATCAAGGGTATATTCATAAAATCCTTACGGGTAGAAATGACCAACTGCCAACAATCCGTAAAAAAGGTGGTCTCTCTCCATTTCTCCAGCGAGATGAATCAGAGTACGACCATTTCGGGGCAGGGCATGCCGCAACTTCAATCTCCGCGGCCTTGGGAACTGCAATTGCTAGGGATTTCAATGGTGACGATTTTCGAGTAGCAGCAATAATTGGAGATGGAGCAATGGGGTGTGGCTTGGCATATGAAGCTTTAAATAATGCAGGACACACGGATAGAGATTTGATGGTCATACTGAATGATAATGACCACTCAATCGCTCCAAATGTAGGGGCAATGAATAAGTATCTTAATGGTGTCATAACTCATCCGGTTTATAATCGAGTGAGAGATGAAGTAAAAGATTTATTGGCTAAATGGACGGGGGGCCCCGATGGCTTTGTCAAGAGAGTAGCTAGGCGAACGGAGGAAAGTATCAAAGGGTTTTTTGTGCCGGGGATGTTGTTTGAAGAACTAGGGTTTAGATACATAGGTCCAGTTGATGGACATGACTTGAATTCTTTAGTGGATACTTTGACCAATGTTCGCCTAATGGATGGGCCCATCCTAGTTCATGTGGTCACTCAGAAGGGGAGGGGTTACCCCTTAGCTGAAGAAGATGCTTATAAGTGGCATGCTGCATCACCATTTGATAAAATAAGTGGTGAAGCGAAAAGCAGTAGTTCAGGCCTTCCAAGGTATCAAAAAGTATTCGGGAAAGGAATAACAGAACTGGGGGAGATTGATTCCCAGTTGGTGGTAATTACTGCAGGCATGCCGGATGGAACGAGTACGGACATTTTCCAGAAGGCTTTTCCAGAAAGATTTTTTGATGTAGGCATCGCTGAAGCCCATGGTGTAACCGCTGCAGCTGGGATGGCTACTCAAGGGGGGATTACCCCTGTGGTCTGC
>JAPKDG010000024.1 GCA_028822645.1 Longimicrobiales bacterium
GACCCCCTGCTCCCAAAGCAGGTGCGCTACCGGACTGCGCCACGCCCCGTCCCATTCTTCCAACAATACGACAGAAAACATCTCTTATTTGATTAAGAAAATCTAGGTGTCAATCCATCCTACCTTTTCCATAGAGTGCGAACAAACCATCTTGTTAGGATTGCAAGTGATCAAATACTTTATCTCAGTTCAGTTCTGGGGAGGTTCCAATTGAAAAGTGTCAAACGACACAAGTCTGTGTCCAATTGTCTTCACAGCCTTATTACGGTCGCCTTGATGATGCTCTCTTTCCCTTTAATGGCAAAGTCACAAACCTTTTCGTGTCCAGATGTGCCGACTTTTTTAGACCTAGATCCGAGTTCACAAGTGAGAAATTTTACTCCGGCTCTATCCTGTATAAATTTATTTCCTACAAATCGAGTCACCAACGCCAGCGGAACTATACGATTGACGCGCCCCTGGTCACCTTTCGGAGTCACAGTGACACCAGAGGGTAACCACCGAAGCAATCTCTCTTTTTCCATTCAAGGGTTGCCGCCACCTGACGACCTCGGTGACTATGTCACTTATGTCGCATGGGCCTCTCCCTTATCGCTCTATCCAATTAAAAAACTCGGAATAATCAAAAATGGTTCCTATACGTTTGGGGAGATTTCTCTCAACAAATATATTGTGCTGATAACAGCCGAATCGACGGAATCCACTACCGAGATGACTGGCCCCCTGGTACTTCGCGGCAGATCCCCTTCCAGTAAAATGGAAGCCCACGATTTGTTGGCCATCGCACCTGCAGCAGAAATCGGGAACGATTCACAAATGAAAGAAATGCTCACAAATCTTTGGCCGTCACCTCCTTTGTATCCAGGAGTCCCCATGCTCCCGGGCGTCATGGAAGTCCAACCCAGAGTTCGACCCTTCACACTATCTGGTCCAGCTGTGATCCCAACGGTAATCCCTCATCAAGTTGTTGAACTTCCTGATGGTGGCACGCTGGATCTTTTTGCTGGACTGGTGAGAAAAACAATCAAAGGTCGAGAGATAACCATGTTGGCTTTTAACGGTCAGCACCCTGGTCCTCTTATTAAAGTAAATCAGGGAAGTACCATTTTTGTAAATTTTACCAATAACACACCTTTCCCAAGTGCGGTTCATTGGCATGGAGTGAGATTGGACAATCGATTCGATGGAGTTCCTGGAATCACCCAAGATCCTGTAGCACCTGGTGAAACTTTTCGTTATCAAATTTACTTTCAAGACGCAGGAATCTATTGGTATCACCCCCATCACCGCGAAGACATACAGCAGGAGCTAGGCCTGTCTGGAAATATTCTAATCTCTCCAAAAGAAAGCGCTTACTACAACCCCGTGGACCGTGAGGAGATTATCATGGTAGATGATTTTCTTCTGTCTGAAGGAAAGCCCGTACCTTTCGGTTCAGAAGCGGCCAACTATGGTTTAATGGGGCGTTTCGGAAATCTACTATTGATCAACGGAGAGCCAGAATATGAACTGAAAGTAGAGAAGAACGAAGTTGTAAGGTTTTATTTTACCAATGCCGCTAATACCAGGACTTTCAACTTATCGTTCGGCCGAAAAGAGATGGGAGATACAAAATCATCCACTTTGCCAATAAAAGTTGTCGCTTCAGACCTAAGCAAATTTATGCAGGAAACCATAGTCAACAATATCACCTTGGCCCCTGCTGAACGTTACATTGTAGAAATTCTGTTCGATGAACCTGGAGAATATACACTGAGAAACCATGTCCAAGGAATTAATCATCGAATGGGAACCTTCATGGAAGAACGTACACTGTTAGGAACAGTGTACGTTTCTGAAGCGACGATAAATAGCGTTCATCACCTCACATTTAGACGGCTGAAAGCAAACGATGATGTAGTGAAAGAAATCAACAAATATTCACATTTGTTCGACCGACAACCCGACCATCAACTGAGACTGACACTTCAAATTGACAGTCTCCCTCCAGCCATAGAGCAGTCTATGCTCTTCGATAGAGCTTACTTTAACCCCGTGGAATGGACTGGAACGATGCCAAGGATGAACTGGGCGACTGATACTAAACAGCTAGAGTGGATCTTACAGGACGTTGATAATAATTCCAAGAATATGGAGATCAAGTGGGACTTCAAAGTAGGAGAAGTAGTTAAAATCCGCATACACAACGATGCCAATGCTTTTCATGCCATGCAACATCCACTGCATATACACGGACAGCGCTTTTTAGTTTTGGAACAGAATGGAGTGCCGAATGATAACTTGGTATGGAAAGACACTGTCTTATTGCCAACTGGTTCCACTACAGACATACTTTTAGAACTTTCCAATCCTGGCCAGTGGATGGCACACTGTCACATTGCGGAACACCTAGAATCCGGGATGAAGTTCGTCTTTAACGTAGAAGAGGAATGATATGAAGTTATTAGCTAATGCAATGGCTTTCTTGGTTTTTACAGTACTTTCTCCCAATGCATTGATCGGTCAAGATTTCGGGGAGTTTATAGCTATCGAAGGTGATCTGATAGCCTTAGTAAACGTGAAAGTGATTGATGGGACCGGAGTTCCCTCACAGACTGGGCAGACAATCCTCATAGAGGGGGATAAGATAGTATCGGTAGGACCTGATGTATCCATCCCTGAAAATGCCCTAAAGGTCGATTTAGAAGGCCATACGGTCATTCCTGGTTTGATAGGGCTACACAACCATAGCTTCTATACAGGTGGCAGAGGACGATCAGCGCAACTGTCATTTTCCGGATCCCGACTCTATTTGGGTTCTGGAGTCACCACAATCCGAACTACAGGAGCCAGAGCACCCTACGAAGAGCTTAACTTGAAAGACCAAATAGATTCGGGACAAGCTATAGGACCCACAATGTACACTACAGGTCCGTACATCACTGGAGAACAGGGCTCTCAGACCATGGCTAGGCTCAGCGATACTGGCCAGGCACAAAGATTAGTGGAGTATTGGTCTAACGAAGGCGTCAGTTGGTTCAAAGCTTATACTTGGATCAGCAGAGAAGAACTCGGCGCCGTAATCCAAGAAGCTCACAAACATGGGAAACAAGTCACAGCCCACCTGTGCTCTGTAGGATACCGAGAAGCCGTAGCACTGGGCATAGACAATCTAGAACATGGCCTTTTTGCCAACAGCGAATACGCCCCGACAAAAGTGCCAGATGAGTGTCCTCCAGGATTTTCAGGAAGTTATGGTGACCTCGATATGAATTCCGAAGCAGTCCAATCTACTTTTAAGGAAATGATAGACAATGATGTCTCGATGACCTCCACCCTAGTGGTGTACGAGATATCCGTTGCTGGGCGTCCACCTATTGATGAACGTGTCTACGACATCCTAGCACCAGAGATAGCCAGCGAAGTGCGAGAGATCGCGATTGAACGTAGAGCTGGACAAGGTGCAATTGACCCACAAATATTTGCTAAAGCCATGGAATACGAAAGAGCGTTTGTTCAGGCCGGAGGACTTCTAGCAGCTGGGGTCGACCCAACAGGTTACGGAGCAGCGCCTCCCGGGTTCGGCGACCAAAAAAATTATGAATTACTTCTTGAGGCAGGTTTTTCGCACCCAGAGGTAGTTCAAATTATGAGTGCTAATGGTGCAAAAGTTCTGGGGATTGATAAGGATGTCGGAACCATCGAACCTGGAAAAACTGCTGATTTAGTGGTTCTAGAAGGAGACCTAGAGCAAATTGGAAACCTACACGCTACAAAATTCGTTTTCAAACAAGGTGTAGGCTGGGATTCTTCGAAGCTGATCGAATCCGTCCGGGGAATTGTCGGTATTCGCTAGCCAATCGAGCTTTTCAGGCAAGTTTACACCTTATAACAGCTGACTGCACCCACGAGACCGTTACCAGAGGTAACGGTCTCGTGGGCTATAATAGTAGCTACCCACCTGCAAGGAGAAGAACTGAGAAACGTTGTTGAACCTTACACTTTCTCAGAAAGAACAAAGGAAGCGCCCGCTAACCCCAAAGTGAAAAGAGGAATTGGCATCATAGCAGCAAAATTTGGGAGGTGTACTGTCAGGACAATTACCATCAGTAGAGCGCCTAACAGTTTAAATGCTAAGGCTGAATGTCTTCCCGTTAACACAGCTAAAGACCCAGCCAAGAAACATAGGCCAGTAGCATAGGTCCAAAATGTTGCGAACGGCAAATAGCTAGGGACATAGTTAATAAATCCTTCTTGCATGAAATGCATAACTCCGAAGAACACAAAAGGAAGTGTATATAGAACTTTATATAGAAATTTAACCACTGTTCCTAAAGACATATTCGGACTCCATTTAGCAGTAATGTGGACAAAGGGCTCTAAAAATCTCGATAGATCTCTACTTTAGCTGGAACTACAGATATCACAGGAACACATCGCCCGCAATAGATCAAAGGAATAGATCCCCGTGTCATGCCTATCACTCCAGCTAAATTGAATGGCATAATTTCCAACATATTCTATTTCTAGAGGATAAACGCCTTTGGTTATCGAGCTCTCGGCAATGAGCTTCTTCCCAGTGAACTCATCCACACAGCCCGCACAAGGACATGCCAATCTTAGATCTCGAGGGAGAAACACTGATTGGTGATCGTCCTCCCATAAAATCTCCAATGCCAATCCATCTTCAGTGGGTCCAATTTTCAATGGAGTGTTCGATTTAAAGGTCACTCTTGATCTCCTCAACTAATTTCCGAAAAGCTTTGCCACGATGGCTAAATCTATTTTTTTCTCTGTCGGACATTTCCGCAAAAGTCAGCTCTGTGTTTTCCACTAAGAAATGCGGATCATATCCAAAGCCATCACTTCCTTTTGGTATTTCGATTATTTCCCCTTCCACTTCTCCTCGAGTCATTTTCATATTTGCTTTACTGTCCAGGAAAACAGCCAAACATACATAGCGAGCCGTCCATTCAACATTCCGAAAGCACTCTAGAGATTGTACAAGGAATTCGTTATTCGCTTCGTCCTGTGAGATTGGATCACCTTGTGACCAAGAAGAAAATCTTTTGGAATTAACACCGGGGAGGCCATTCAAACAATCAACCACCAATCCTGAATCATCTGCTAAGGTTGGCAATCCCGATATTTGATGGAAATACTTTGCTTTTGACGATGCATTTTCTTCGAAAGTGTCAAATGGTTCAAGGTTATCCTCACAACCCTGATAACTCAGACCTACTTCATCGGGATTCAAAATTTCTAGACCTGTAATTCCCTTGAACAGGGATCGAACTTCTTGGCATTTGTGGCTATTACGTGTAGCAAATAAGATTCTCACGCACCTAGCCCGACAGTATCTTTCTTTGGGCAGCAGCCAGTTCTTCAATCCCACTTAAGGCCACACTCAGCATTTCATCGAAATTTTCCCTACTAAAAGGATCTCCTTCCGCCGTTCCTTGAACTTCGACTAATCCCCCTGAGCCAGTAGCTATCACATTCAAATCTACTTGCGCTTTTGAATCCTCTGAGTAATCCAAATCAAGCAGTACCTTGCCTTTAACAATGCCTACGCTTACCCCGGCGACCATTTCAATCATCGGATTTCTATCCAGAGTACCTTCTTCTACCATTCGGTCAAAAGCGCTCCGCAATGCTACAGAAGCCCCAGTCACAGATGCTGTCCTAGTTCCTCCGTCTGCTTGTATTACATCACAATCAACTATCACGGTTTTACCAGCAATTACATCCATGTCCACAACAGACCTAAGGGCCCGTCCGATCACTCGTTGAATTTCCTGTGTCCGACCACTTATTCGATTGCGTTCTCGCCTGGACCGAGTGTGAGTCGCTCTTGGAAGCATATTGTACTCAGCTGTCACCCATCCCTTTCCAGATTTTTCCCTCCATGGCGGAGTTTCATCCTGGACAGAAGCAGTGCATAGTACTTTCGTTCTCCCTGTCGACACTAAGCAGGATCCCTCCGCAAATGGTGCTGCATCCATTTCGAGTTTTAAGTCGCGTAACTGACTCTCATTTCTTCCTTCTGATCGATTCATCGGTTCTCCAGTCAATATCTCTACATTCCAGGAAATACAATATTCCGTGATAATTCTTCTAGTAACAGATCAGCTCCCTTTTTGAGCAATTCTCTCGCTAATTCTTCACCTAGAGTCGCAGCGTCCGCCGAAGATCCTGTCATATCGCCCCTAACCATACGAGAACCATCAGCACTCACGACTAAACCCTTCAGGCGCAACTGACGCCCATGATTGACACAGCTTGCAGCGATAGGAACTTCACATCCGCCTCCTAGGCCTCCCAAAAATGCTCTTTCTGCCGTCACTGCCGAGTGAGAGTTTTCACAATGCATTACTTTTAGGAAATTATCAGTTTCGTCATCGCCCGTCCTAATTACAATGCCTAAGGCGCCCTGACCTGGAGAATTCAACCAAGAATCCCACTCCAACCATTCAGAGACTCTATCTGTTAATCCCAGACGAATAAGGCCCGCCCCTGCCAGTATCAAGCCATCATATTCACCCTGGTCCAATCTTCTTATTCGGCTATCTACATTCCCCCTAATAGGGCTAGGGTTCAAATGAGGATACAAAGCAGCCAATGTTGCAGCTCTCCTGATAGAACTAGTTCCTATCCTGCTCCCAGAAGGCAACGACGCCAACGAAGTCTCTCCACTTTTGTTACAAACTAGCACGTCCCTCGGATCCACTCTCTTCGGTGTTGCCGACAATCGAAGGCCCTTGGGCAGTTCTGTAGGTAGGTCCTTTAAAGAATGGACTGCTAAGTCAACACTATTGTTCAAGATCGCTTGATCTAATTCCCGGGTAAAAACACCCTTTCCTGGTATTTCATGAAACAATGAATTGAGTTTTTGATCACCTACTGTCTTGATAACATTAATTTCCACGCTGTTGTTACCATTTGTTTCCAAGAGTCGTTTTATTGTTTGACTCTGAGTCAGCGCTAATGGCGAACCGCGAGAACCCATCCTCAGGTGTGACAACGCTGAATCTCCCCCGATCTAGTAGAGAAAACGAAACAAATAGAAAGCCAGCAAAACAACGACCAACATGACCATATTGCCAGCCGGAAGAGATCGGGCCAACAAACCTTTGGGACCGTGAAACTTTTCCGCAAGAACTAAAACCCCATCTAACACTGTAAGGGCACTTTCTCTGATGGAATTATCTATCCTCTGGACTGTTCCACCAATATTTTTCACCAAGCGTGGACTTAACCAACGATAGACCCAATCAACGTCAAGATTTATAGCTCTGATCTCCGGAGGATAAGTGCCTTTTTTCATCAGGAAAACAACGGCCAGAGCACCGAAAAACAAGAGTTGGAGTTGAGTCACAACATGCGTAAGGTCGTATGGGTGGTACTCAGCTTCAAAGGGTAAGATAGAATAAAGGAGGCCAGGGAAACTTCCAATAATAACACAAAGGACCGCAGCTATCCCCATTGCAAATAGCATATTCTTAGGTGGTTCTTGCGCTCTGATTCCAGAATCATGCCCAAAGAATGCAAAATATGGAATCTTGATGCCTGCATGTTCTAACACTCCGGCAGAAGCGAAAACCAAGAATGGCCAGACCCAGATATAGCCTTCCTCCAAAGCTGCTGCCATGACCATAGATTTTGTAATAAATGCACTAAATAAAGGAAATGCTGAAATCGCCATTGCTCCCACAATACAGAAGCCTGCCGTAATAGGCATTGTCTTGTAAAGACCACCAAGATCAGAACCGTTGATTCTACCCGTCATCTGCAGGACAGCACCCATGGTCATAAATAGCAATCCCTTAAATATCACATCTGCAAAGGCATGGGCCACAGTTCCATTTAAAGCTAGAGCTGTCCCAATCCCAACACCCGTTACCATAAATCCGATCTGATTGATCATGCTGTAGCTGAGGACTCTGCGTAGATCATTTTCGATGACAGCAAAGAAAATAGGGAAAAAAGTCATCAGCACCCCTACATAAATCAACACCTCAGTCCCTGCATAACTCCGTACTAAAGCAAAAACAGCCACCTTTGTGGTGAATGCACTTAGGAATACGGTGCCAGTTGGAGTTCCTTCTGGATAGGCGTCCGTCAGCCAGTTATGTAAGAATGGGAAACCAGCCTTAATTCCGAAAGCTAAAAGGATAACCCAACTAGCTATGGAACCATCCAAGCCAATATGGTCAAAAGCAATGGACCCCGTCTCGTGCGCGCGCATCAAAGCACCCGAAAGGAGAAGGACGCCCGAAAGCACATGTATGACTAGATATCTAAAGCCCGCTCTGAAAGAACTCTCTGTCCCTCTTGCAAAAATTAAGAATGCCGAACTCAGTGCCAGGATTTCCCAGAACACAAACAAAGAGATCAGGTCGCCTGCATACACAGCACCTAGTGCGCTACCGGCATACAGCAATGCCGATGTATGTTGCAAGCCAGCGTGTTCACGATCTTTCAGGTGAATTGAAAAAAGATTCCCAAGGAAAGCAGCTAGATGGAATAAATACCCAAAAAGCATACTGAGCCCAGTGACTTGGAAAGGAATCAAGTCGTACCCTAACACATTCAACGTCAGGGTAGCGTCCGGATCCAAAGCTCTCAGGTTCAGCGCTCCCAGAACAGGCACCAAGAGCATCAAGCCACTTCGGATTTTCCCTCTACTCACAGCAACTAAAATCGCTCCTAAAAAGAAAATCGCTGCAGGAGGCAAACTACCCATCATAATAGTCCTCCGAGCGCATTAAATACTTTCTCATAATCTTCGCGATGACTACAAGTAAAAGAATTCCTCCAAAAGAAAACCAAGAATAAAAACCCGGGAGTTTTTCAAGCGCATGATATTCATGCCTACTCTCTGTAAATAACAGATTGGTCACCTGCATATCGATTTCTACAAGAATCAGCAGAATACATCCAACATAGAAGACTCTAAATAGTAAATCTGTTCTCTTCGGTGCACCGTGAACCGATGATGACTTCACGACTTCTTCTTTAGGGTTCATATTAGCTGAATCCTTCATGCGGCAAATACCATTGTCATCATTTCATAAAGAAAATCGGGGAACAAAAATAATCCCACTGTCATTCCACCGGATATTCCCATTGCCAGCAAGCAGGGCCAGGGTGCCTCTTGGATACCCGTTCCTTCTTGGTCGGGCTCGGGAGAGCTAAAGAAAGCCCTGATCGGGACTTCCAGCAGATATACTAAGCTTAAAAGGGAGCTCACCATCAGTACAGCCAACAGGCCTTGTTCTCCAGCTTCAATGGTTCCAAGCCCTAAGAACCATTTGCTCCAAGCTCCACCGGCTGGAGGAACTCCAATAATACTCAAAGAACCAACAAAAAATGCAGCAAATGTTAGAGGCATTCTCCGACCTAAGCCCTTCATATCGCTAATATTAGTTTTGTGAGATGCTACTAAAACAGAACCCGCTGCGAAAAAAAGTGTGATCTTACCGAAAGCATGCATGGCAATGTGCATTCCGCCACCGATGATAGCGAATTCATTGGCTAAAAGGGCTGCTAACACTATGTAAGACAATTGACTAATAGTAGAGTACGCCAGCCGTGCTTTAAGGTTGTCCTTGGTGAAAGCGACCAGTGAACCTAAAATGATCGTCGCGGCAACTATCCATCGTAACCAAGGAGTACTTCCTAGTTGAGCCAGAGTGTCCAATCCAAAGATATAAATAGCTACCTTCAAGATGGTGAAAACACCAACCTTAACTACTGCTACTGCATGCAGAAGAGCAGAGACAGGCGTCGGAGCTACCATAGCAGCAGGAAGCCACCTGTGAAAGGGCATGACAGCTGCCTTCCCCACTCCAAACACAAAGAGCACAATCAATATACTCAGTACTCTGTTGGAAGCCGTCCCAGCCAAAATTCCATTTGGTCGGAAGTCCAAGGTCCCAGCCAAATTCCATGTCCAGATTATCGCAAACAATTGAAGACCTACGGACGTAGCGAGAAGAATCCCAAGGTATATTCTTCCAGCTTTTTTAGCTTCGTCGGTTCCGTGATGTGTGACGAGAGGAAAAGTACAGAGCGTCAACAGTTCATAGAAAGCAAATAACGTGAAGAGGTTTGAAGAAAAAGAGACTCCCATCGCTCCACCTATAGCGATTGCAAAACAGGCAAAAAACCGTGTCTGGTTCTTTTCGTGATGGCCTCTCATATAACCAATCGCATAAAGACCAGTAACTATCCACAAAAAAGAAGCAACTAGGGCAAACAGTAGGCCTAAAGGTTCTACGCTCAATCCTAAAGAAAGGCTTGGAGTGACTTCTAATAAAGTGACCTGTGTAAAATTTCCCTGGCGCAAAGGTTCTATCAATTGGTAAACAGTACCACAAAGGACCATGGCAACAAGTAGGCTCAAGGTGTCACGGAGATTGTGGTATTTCCCAGCAAGAAGTATCAACCCAGCACCCATGAAAGGAATAGCGACTATCAGGCAAAGGATCTGAGGGTAAGTCATGAACCTACTCCCATAAGATTAGCAGCTGCCGAAGACGCAGCTAATACCGTAAATGTTCCATTGATTCCAAAATAAAGGCATAGAATAGCCAAGGCCCAAGTAGGAAGGAGCAATCCCAGTGGCGCTTCAGTTATCTCGTCAGCATCCGAACCACCAAACTCGGAAAAATACACTGACTCAACTACTCGCCAAATATAAACAACAGCCATAAGTGAAGTCATGAGAACTAACAAAGCTACTGGCCAAAGTCCTTTCTCTAGTGCTCCTTGGATCAAGTACCATTTACTTATAAACCCGGCTGTGAATGGTACGCCGATCAAGCTGAATCCTCCCACCAAAAAAGCGCCCATGGTCAAAGGCATCTTCTTACCTAGACCTCTCATGCTCTCTAGGTCCACAGAGTTGAGGCGATACATGACACAACCTAAAGCCATAAAAAGAGATCCTTTAATGACGGCATGGTTAAATAGGTGAAGAATACCTGCAGTCAATCCAGTGTTTGTAAACAAACTTATTCCCAACACGATATATCCAATTTGAGCTAAACTAGAATAAGCTAGCATTCGTTTAACATTGGTCTGGAAAATCGCCACTAGTGACATGCTGAAGATAGCTATCACCGAGAGTGGCAAAAGAATTGCACCTAGTTGCATTTTTACAAAAGAAAAATCTGGCCCGAAAATAGTGAAACAAATTCGCAGGAGCATGTAAATCGCAACTTTGGTAGCTGTAGAAGCAATAAAAGCCGTCACAGCCGAAGGCGCATATGCATATGCGTTAGGTAGCCACACATGTAGTGGAAAGAGTGCGAGTTTGAGACACACCCCAATGGTTAGAAATGCAAAAGCAACAGGAATTATACGATTCGAAGGAAGCTCCGGTAAGAGAATGGCTAAGTCAGCCATATTCAAACTCCCCGTCATGACATACAGCATGCCTATACCAATAACGATAAAAGTGGCTCCTACACTACCCATAATAAGGTACTGATATGAAGCTATTAGTGCTCTCCTATCTTTACCTAGCGCTATCAGAGCATATGCCGAGAGTGAAGAAATCTCTAGGAAAACGAAGACATTGAATATATCTCCGGTTACGACGATACCAAGCAACCCTGAAAGGCAAAGCAAAAAAGCAGCATAAAAAAGAGATTCTTTAGACTCGTCTATTTCTTTTTTTACACTAGTGATTGCATAAGGGGTGACGACAGCTCCGACTAAGGTGACTAAAATAAGAACGAAAGCGGCCAAGGTATCTATTCTATATTCGATACCAACCGGCGCCAACCAACCACCGAGATTGTAGGAAATAGTTCCAGCTACCTGAACTAATTGGAATATCTTCCAAGCCATCCACAGTGACACCCAGCTGCTCGCAACCGCAATAACGCCAGCTATTTGACCATTCCGTACTATCACGCACAGTGGAGCTGCCAGCAGCGGAATTATCACTTGCAGCACTGGTAGATGATTCATCATTGGCTATTCATCCATCTCATTTATTTCATCTTCTTCCACAGATCCATAGGCTTCATGTATACGAACCGTAAGGCTCAGACCCAAAGCAGTAGTGGCCACCCCCACTACAATAGCCGTAAGGATCAAAACGTGAGGCAAGGGATTAGAATAGACAGACCAATCAGAGTCCAATATTGGTGCTGTGGCACCCGTTATTTTACCCATACTGATATAAAACACAAAAACAGATGTCTGAAAAATATTTAATCCGACAATTTTCTTGACCAGGTTCCCTTGAGCTATAAGCACATAAAACCCAATCATCATCAGAACTATGACAAACCAATAATTCAATAATCCCATTGCGTTCATGATTGGATGTCTCTTCGTCCAGCAAAGGAATAAAAGATCACAACCATAACTCCAAAAACAGTTGTGAGGACACCTAATTCTACAAGAAGAATACCTAAATGCTGACCATGTTCGGCATTATGAGAATCCAAGTAGTTATAGTTAAGAAACTCCCCCCCTTTCATCATTGTTGCAATTCCCACACCCGCATAGATCAAAACCCCTAGAGCTCCACAAAGAGCTGCAAACTTGAGTGGTAGCACGCGCCTAGCAGTTTCTAGGCCATAGATCAGCGTGTACAAAACAAAACCGGCAGCAAAAATTACTCCTGCTTGAAAGCCACCACCCGGCCCATAGTCCCCATGGAATTGGACATAGAGGGCAAACAAAAGGATGTAAGGAGTCAAAATTTTTGTCGCTACTCTCAAGATGACATTATCTTCCACTTGGATCTCCTTCTACATCTTTCGAAGGTTTCCTTTTCCTGCCTGACATAAGTAACAGCACCCCCACCATAGCCGTAAAAATGACGGTGGTCTCACCCATAGTATCATATCCTCTGTAGCTAGCCAAAACGGAGGTAACTACGTTGGGCATACCTGTTTCGTGACTTGATTCTTCTAAATAATGCACAGTTGTCGCGTGCCCATGGATCGGATTACCACCTTCACCGAACGGCGGAATGTCAAGAGTCCCGTACATCAAAAGCAAGCCAGTTATAGTGACAATGGTCAAAGGAAACCACTGGACAGTTTTCCGTTTTTTTTGCTGGTGGCCGACCAAGGACAAGGTTCCCAACATCAGGACTGTCGAGATTCCAGCACCAACCGCTGCTTCTGTAAAAGCTACATCCACAGCATCTAGTAAAGTAAAGAATACAGCAGAAAGAAGACTGTAGATGCCAGTCACCATCGCTACTGTAAAAAGATTCTCCAGTCTCACCACAATCAAGGCTGTAATTACAAGCATAAGGAGCAGGAAAAAATTGACTAAGATCTCTATGATCGAACCTCCTTTTTTTCTATCTGTAAAGGTTGAATCCCTGCGTGCAAGGCAGCTCTAGCCAAGGCGTGCGTACTCACAGGACTTGTAAAAAGAAGGAAAATCCAAATCAAAATCAGCCTGACAGCAATCAGTGTGAGACCTTCGTTCAAGGCCAGTCCTATGAGCAAGAAACCAGCTCCCATCGTGTCAGTCATTCCTGCTGCATGCAATCTGGTATAGACATCAGGCATCCTTAGCACACCGACCGCTCCGACGACAATAAAAAACAGACCACAACCAATCGCAATTTGAGCCATTATAATTTGTACCATTATAATCCACTCCCAACTGTATCTTTACTAGATTTGCCAAGGTCGCCCATTTCAAAATATTTTAGCACTGCTATGGTTCCAATAAAGTTTATCAAAGCATAAACTAATGCTAAATCCAGAAATTCAGGTCGGCCCATCAAGAAACCCAACACAGCAATCAAAAGAACGACTTTAGTCCCAATACTATTGAGTGCCAGCACTCTATCGTAAGGAGTCGGGCCTAGTATGACCCTAGCCATGACTAACACCATGGCCACAAGCAACCCAATCGTAGCGGCTACAAACATTAAGCGTTGCCTTCTACTAAAGTGACCCGCTTATCCATTTCATCTTCCTCATCCTGTGTATCTGACAGTGTGAGAGCATGCACCTGCATCTGGTCATTTTCGACGCCGGTGACAATGGTACCGGGAGTCAACGTGATCGAATTAGCAAAAATGACCCGACCTAGATCAGAGTTTTGGCTACATCTAAATACTGTCATGTTGGGATTAATGGGCAGACTAGGACTCAAAATTATCCGAGCTACTGTCAGATTGCACTTAAAAATTTCCTTGGTCAACCAAACAAAATATCCTAAAAATCGACCTCCGAGAAATAATGGTACTCCTTCATGGTCGATAAAATCCATTCTTTTAGCTATATAGACAACAAGCAGACAGGAGCCAATCGCGAAACGCATCAACAACGAATGATCAAGTGTCAGCGGACCAGACAAAATCATCCAGAAAGCAAACATCGTCATTCCCAAGCCCACTACTCTGATCAATTAAAACTCCTGATTAACAAAATGTAAAACACAATTCGGGGACCAACCTACCAGTTTGACTGCGCTCCGTCCACAATACGCTGTACTAAAAGTTGAATAGCTTCTGCCCTGCCGACTTCCTCCCCTTCACTTTCTTCGGAATACTGGCCCTGAAGAGCCAGGCTCGAATTGTCCCAAAGCACCATATTTTCTACAGTATCAATGAACTCAACCTGGACTTGAATTCCTACCTGCCGCTGTAAGACATCTACCTGGCCGGCTCCGACGCCAGGTCGATACAGAGGCGTGGTCAAGTCATATCGGAGCACTCTTCCTCTTATAACGGACTGGGCAGCGTCCTCAGCAGCGTTGGTTATGCCCAGAGCTCTCGGTAATTCCTGTAACAAGGCTTCGTGTATTTCCTGGGTCAATTCAAAGCGGTTAGTATCGTTTTCAAAAGGAAGAATGGCAACCGTTCTGATGTGATCGGGAAAACTCCCGGATCTAAAGCTGTAATTGCAGGAATTGACACCCAATGCCAGAAAAAAAATTCCCAGAATCCTAATCACCAGGACTCCAAATTCTTTCATCATAAGGTTCGACTCCATCGACTGTGTCCAAAATCATTACTAACTCACGATAGGAATTCAGATTGCGATATGTCGCCCTAGATGGCAACCTCTCAAGCGTCTCTAGCTCTAGCCTCATTGAATGTATCGTTCGCCCATTTTCAAGAATACTGACAGATCTTATCTGATTATTGAATATATCATAACTTATCTGCGAAGTAGAAGAGATCGAATATTCAATCTTTATTTCATTGGTTCCCAGCCTTTCAGACCTGACCAGAACAGATTCTTGGCCAGGCTTAAACAAACCCAAAGCAGCCCAGAGCAAAGGTGGAGCTGGGATGGCTTCAAGGTACGGCTGACCTTCTCCGACCCGTATCTCATTCCCCACGAGTGCTGCCCCTAAAACAGATTCTCCATTTTCGAGAAATAAGTCCACTCGGACCTTGTCTGGTACTCCTAGACGTATCACCCCCAAGCCATCCATTCTCAAATCGGGCTCCCGCAGCTCCCACCTGAAACGGACAAGGCGATTGGTGGAAAGAGAATCTCGATCAACCGAACTGTTAGCCAGCCACTGTTCTGTAGCGGCTGGAGTCAATTCGGAGGTTCGATAAGTGACACACCCTAATGATAAAGCACACAACGCACAGATGGAATAAACCGATAGTCTCCTTCGGCATCTACCCAAGTTAAAATTGTCAAAAGATTTCATCTGTTCTCATTAATTTATTAAACAAGAATCAATAAGTACTTCCACAAGCAAATATTCCTACTTACTTTTCTCTTCTTATGTACAATAAAACTATCTATTTGACTAGCGATGTTCACCTCGGTGCTATCAGTCAAGAAACACAGTCCAGCTTTATCGCCTGGCTAGAGTGGGCAGCTTCAAGGGGCGATCAGATCATAATCAACGGTGATCTTTTTGATTTTTGGTTCGAATTTCGTAATGGAATACCTCCTGGTTACCATAAAGCTCTCTCTTCCCTTCGGACAGTGGTACAAAATGGTGTCCCCGTAACATTGATTGGTGGCAATCATGACTGGTGGGGAGGAAAATACCTTCGTGAGGAGATAGGTATCACATTCTCACAAACTCCACTCCTCTTAGAATTGGCTGGTTATCGAAGTTTCATTGCTCATGGTGATGGATTAGGTGATAGTGCCATTGCCTACAACTTTCTCAAACACCTTGTCCGTTCTAAGCTTCTGATTAACCTATTTTCAACTTTACCTCCGAAATTAGGAGCATCAATTGCAGGGAGGATTTCACAGACAAAGCACAAGCGCAGTGAGATTTCTCGGCAAGCAATTCATCGTTCAGAAGGATTAAAAACATGGGCGAAGGAGCAGTTCAGTAAAGAACCTTCTTGGGACCTTATATTTCTCGGGCACACCCACATTCCCTGCATAGAACAACTAGACAGAGGAAGCTTTTATATCAACACTGGAGATTGGTTGCACCATCAAAGTTTTGCGGTTTTAAAAGTGGGAGAGAAGCCTGGCCTGTACTCCTGGAAACAAGACCAAAAGGTCCCCTTGTTTATCGCAACAGATCCAAAAATAAACTGAAATGTAATCCTACTCCCATTTCTGTACTCGTACTAATCTTGGTCTCAAGTGGTGCTGGAAAGTTTTCCAAATGAGCTGTTACAAAAGCGTCGGCGGCACCGAAAAATAAAAAGAATAGACTCACAGCCATCCAATCTTCTTGTTGCTGAGACCGATCCTCAACCAGTTCAGCTGCAGTCTTCACTTCCGAGTTATCCAAGACCGCTCGGTCCAAATCCGCACCAGACAAACCAGCTGTAAATTGCAATTTCTTTCTTGCAGCTGCTTTTACTGTTGTTAATTGTACATTTGCATTGTCCAAGGTGTTGAAAGTCTTTAACAACATCCAGAGACTCGCTCCCTCTATTCCAAAATAGAAGGCTCCTCTTCCTGGAGAGCCTGCAGCCGATTGGCCCCATCCAGGAATCAGAAGTGAACGTATGAAAGCTCCTCTGGCTGATACATTACTATTAAGAAGGTCATTTGGCCTGACTGTTAGCGGATCTATCAAAGCCTCCCCTCCATTAGACTTTTGACCACTTAGCATCCCCGGAGACAGCATGAATCCAATAACAAATAACAGAAATAAATGGCGGGAACGTGTGGGAATCGAACCCACCAACCGAGGGTTTAGCTCGGCAAGCTGGTTTTGAAGACCAGTGGGGCCACCAGACCACCATCCGCTCCCTAGTTTTAGCTCGGGTTTTCTCACTCTGATACGGCTATGGCATCAATCTCTATAGCAATTCCTTCGGGAAGGCCAACTTGAACGGTGGCCCTGGCCGGCCTATGGCTCCCAAAGTATTCCGCATAGGCAGTGTTCATTTCCTGGAAAGAACTAAGGTCAGCCAAATAAACTGTTGTTTTCACTACTCTATCTAATGAACTTCCAGCTTCCTTTAAGACTCCAGAAACATTCCGGAGTACTTGGACCGTTTGAGCTCCAACATCTCCTTCAATCATGTTGCCCGTAGCAGGGTCAATCGGAATTTGCCCTGAGACAAAAATAAGATCTCCGATGTGAATCCCTTGTGAATAGGGGCCAATCGCTCCTGGAGCTTTTTCCGTCTTAATCGGTTTTAAGTCTGCCATTTAAATACTACTCCCCGTTTTAATCATCTATTCTGACCCTAAAATCAACGAAACTAGCTATTGTGATTTCTCATTACTATATACACTTCGCCCTCTTGCTTCCATTGCCCACTTACTCAATTGTCCTTCGGCTTGTACTGTCAAATAATCATGTAGATTGGCTGATACACAGACGTGGCTAGGTAACACTCTCACCATTTCTCCTATTTCCGGGCGCCACTGGCAATCCGATAGATCGAGAACTCCATGTTCCTCAGTAAGTCCTTTCACTTTGACCTCTGGATGGTCCAGAAGAATGCCAAATGTGCCATCTGAACCCCTGCTTTCTTTGGACAACGCCTTAGAACCAGCATCGATAACTGCTTGGCCCGGAACTGAAGTGCTCACAACCGTGGCAACCACGCAATAGGCAAGATCATCCGAAGAGGCCACCCCTATCTGAAGATCCTCCAAATCATAGAATATGCAGGTACCTGAACGAATTTCTGTTAAGTCAGAGATTTCGTGACTATTCCATATCGTAGGAGTAGAGCCACCACTGACTATCTCTGGGCTCAAGTCAGTTGCATCGAGACCTTCAATGATCTGAGATAGATCCGACCGAAGTTTCTTTAAATCGTCTAGTTGATAGTCCTGTGAACTTCTAATATGTCCCGGATAAAACATTATACCTTTGTACTCTACATTGGAGCATTGCTCTATTCGCAGAGCGAGGTCAACTATATCTTCAACTTTCTGTAAACCAACCCGATTCATTCCGACATCAGCCTCTACTAACATTCTGACTTGACGTCCCGCATGGGCAGCAGCTCGAGAAACAGCTTTCAGAACTGTAGTCGAATCAATACCCATCATCAAATTGACGTTATCAGGAATGTGCATGATTCGATCTAGCTTGGACTCACCCGACACCGGATAAGCTAACAACAAATCATCACAAACAGTTGCCATCACTTCTGCTTCTCGAGGAGTCGCTACCGTCAGTCCAATGGCTCCAGATTTCATTTGAATATCGGCGACCGCACGAGATTTATGTGTCTTGACGTGAGGTCTCCAACTTATACCGTTTTCGCTGCAATAATTTGCGACTTTCCTCGCATTCCTTTCTACTTTATCGCGATTCACAAGAGCAAAAGGAGTCTCCACTTCAGTTGAATCAAACAATTTATGTCGCCTTGTATTTAGTCTTTATGGAAGTCATTCCAAAGCTAATTCTAATGCGCCTTCGAAGTCTGGATCTTTCTCTGCGATTGGACCAATCCTGTTGTAAACTATAGTTCCATCTGGCCCAATGAGAAATGAAGCAGGCAGCCCAATTACTGAGAATATATCGGTGGATGCCATGGATGGATCCAGGCCTATATCATACGTCACACCATTCTCATCTAAGAATGATTCTATGATATCCCTTGATCCAGGAGAATCCACTGATATCCCAAGTATTCTGAGCCCTTTATCTTGATATTTTTCATAAGTTTCCTGGAGGAAAGGAGTTTCCACACGGCAAGGGATACACCAAGTCGCCCATATGTTAACCAGTACTGTTTCTCCACGGAAATCGGCCAAAGATATGACATCTCCAGTCGTCATCATTTCAACTTGAAATTCGGGGGCCATATCTCCGGTCCGAGGTGGTCTCTGCAGACTGTCACTTCCATCCAAACAACCGACCATCAGTATTGGACAGGCGATTGCACATAATTTTTTCCATTTAGAAACCATTCTCACTCCAATATTAAAAGAGATTTATCCCGATAACTACAAAGCACAAAACGCTTGCTCCCCTCTTCATGCACTGCAGCAATGGCTAGGACCACACATAACGATCCTAAATCTTAAAACAACTTATTTAGTTATAAACTCCAGCACCAGGAAGTAGCAGGTGAGTCTTTGTTGTAGTTTTAGTTATAAAAGTTGACATCTGTAATAAAAACTCAAAAAGTCTCACAAATTTATTTTTCATTGCTGCCCATTCGCCTCACAAGTGATTATAATGGACCTTACCCTAACTATCGTGGTACAACAGAATCATATTCATTCGATCTACAAAATCGTTATATTGTACTAAAACTACTCATTAGGAGTTCAGAGCATGCTGAATCGGAAATCAGCCATCATACGCATAAATTTAATTTTGCTTTTAGGCTTTGGACACATAATCGCTCTTACTCCAGAAGACGCCTCTTCTCAGTATTTCGGTCAGAACAAAGTTAATTACGAAAGCTTTGATTTTAAGATTATCAAAACACCACATTTTGATGTTCATTTTTATCCAGAAGAAGGTAGCGCAGTTGAAGATGCAACTCGAATGGGAGAACGCTGGTATGAGCGATTTGCCCGCCTGTTCGAGCACGAGTTTGAAAAGCCTAAGCCCATAGTCTTATATGCTGACCATCCGGACTTCCAACAGACGAACACACTTTCTGGGCGACTGAGTCAAGGAACAGGAGGTGTTACCGAGGGCCTCAAAAACCGTGTGATCATGCCTCTGACTGGTTCGTATTGGGACACAGACCATGTACTCGGTCATGAATTAGTGCATGCTTTTCAGTATAACATAGCCCAAAGTCGGCTTGCTTCAGGGCTACGTGGACTTATGTCTTTGCCTTTGTGGCTCATTGAAGGAATGGCTGAATATCTTTCTGTTGGTAGAGAGGACCCACTAACTGCAATGTGGCTGAGAGATGCGATTAGACGCGATGATCTTCCCACCATCACCCAAATGACCAACGCCACCCGCTTTTTCCCGTATAGGTTCGGACAAGCCTTATGGGCCTATATAGGTGGCACATACGGTGATGAAACAATAGTAAGCCTTTTTAGAGCCTCTCTCAGAATGGGCTGGGAACCTGCTATCGAGGAAGTCCTACATATCACAGCTGATAGTTTGTCCATGGCTTGGAAACAATCAGTAGAAGCTGAATATCTTCCCCTCATGCAGGGGAAAGCCGACCCGGGCGAATCTGGAGCCTTATTACTTGCTCCTTCAACCGGTGCAGGCAACCAAAACATTTCCCCATCAGTAAGCCCCGACGGAAGAAAAGTAGCTTTTTTGTCTGAGAAAGATCTATTCAGTATTGATCTTTTTATCGCCGACGCTCGAACGGGCGAAATAGAGAAGAAATTAATCAGCGCCAATGCCGACCCCCATTTTGATGCATTGGGATTCATGGAGACAGCTGGCGATTGGTCACCAGATGGAAAAGAATTCGTGTTCACGGTTACTGCTCAAGGTGACAACGAACTGGCAATAATCAATGTGGAAAATGGCAATATTACTAGAAAAATAGACTTAGAAGATATTGGTGCTATCAAAAGCCCAGCCTGGTCTCCCGACGGCACTCTTATCGCTTTTTCCGGATTAAAAGGCGGTATCAGTGATATTTATACTTGGAATATAATCTCGGGGGAGCTAGAACAACTGACCGATGACAAGTATGCAGATCAGCAACCTACTTGGTCACCAGATCAATCTACTCTTGCTTTCGTTTCTGACAGGTACACCGGATCTGATTTTGACCAACTGACTTACGGAAAATCCGGCATCGCATTTTTAGAGATTGAATCTGGAGATGTGTCCACACTAGAGCCATTCGGAGAAGTCAAGCATATCAATCCTCAGTATGCACCTGACGGTCGCAGTATATACTTTATTTCTGACCAAGACGGTTTCAGCGATATCTATCAATTTACATTTGATAGTGGAGATATCCGCCGTATCACCAATTTACAAACGGGGGTAAGTGGCATAACGGGGATGTCCCCTGCCCTTTCTGTGGCCAGAGACGCTGGAACTATTCTGTTCTCTGTTTTTGACAATTTTGAATTCCATATATACAGCCTGCAGCAGGGACAAGCGGAGGCGGGTGGAGAGAAAATAAATACTTTCTCTCGCAATAACTCAGGGCGTTTGTTGCCCCCGAGCAAACCTCAAATTACCTCTCGGATCACAACTATTTATCTGACCCATTTACGGGCTTGGTCCCTAACGATACATATCCGGTCCAGAGTGCTGTAGACTACGATTCTTCTCTCAAATTGGACTATGTGGGCCAGCCTAGCATCGGAGTAGGTACTGACAGGTACGGCAACTACGCATCAGGTGGCGCCTCAGCATTTTTCAGTGACATGCTCGGCAATAGGTCACTCGGAACGATGCTCATGGCGAACGGTCGAGTGAAAGATTTTGGTGGCCAAACTTTCTATATTAACCAAGAAAACAGACTCAACTGGGGGCTTTCCATCGGACGGATTCCCTATATTTATGGCTACTCATCTTACAGCCAGAATGGCTCGGCCATGAACATCAACCAAACCACACAAAGAATATTCATGAGTCAAGCCAGCTACTTGTTAGCTTATCCATTCTCAACTACTAGGAGAATTGAAAGCAACATCGGCGTCCAACGTATTTCTTTCGATTTAGAACAGGAGACATTTCAATACGTTGCGAACCGCTGGAGGCCCATAGAAAGGTATTCACTCCCCTCACGTGACGCAGTGAATCTTGCAAGTGCTTCCATAGCATTGGTAGGAGACAACTCCAATTCTGCGTTCACTTCCCCCGTGAACGGTGGCCGCTATCGGCTAGAGACTGGCTATTCAATGGGCACTAGAAACTTTCAGTCCGTAATGGCTGATGTACGCAGATATTTCAGCCCCAATAATTCCATTACTTTCGCCGTAAGAGGACTTCACTTCGGACGCTACGGAAACAATCTCGATACAGATCGAACGACAGCTCCGATCCAACCATACTACCTCGGTTATGAGACTTTCATCCGGGGATACGCATATGAAAGTTTTAACTCAAATGAATGTTCTGCATCAACATCATCTAGAATGGTGGGCATGGCTGCTTCTGGCTGTCCTAGCTTCGACAGACTCTTTGGACACCGTCTAGCTGTCGCGAATGCTGAAATACGGGTGCCCGTAATAGGAACATCTCAATTTGGATTCCTCAATTTCTCTGCATTGCCTACAGAATTATTTGCTTTTGCGGATGGAGGATTTGCTTGGAACGACAACAACGAACTCGACTATCGATTCGTAAGATCTGATAGTGAAAAAGTTCCTGTATTTTCCGCTGGCGTAGGTGCGAGAGTGAACGTTTTAGGATTTATGATACTTGAGATTTACTATGCTGAACCTTTTCAGCGCCCGAATAAGGGGCGTCACTGGGGATTCTCACTCGCCCCTGGATGGTAACACGGAAACAGACAAGACTTGTTTTGGCTAGCCTAGGAATGCAATATTGATTTCACTTAAAAAATAGAAATATTAATGTAACGACTAGGATTTTCTTTTAAGTCGTCCATTAAAATCCTTGCGCTCTCTACTGCTTCCCGCAAGGTGAAGAACAGTTCGTCATTCGTCACCAGCATACCAAGGGTACCCTCTCCTCTATCGATCCTTTCCAGGATGCCAGAAAGAGAGACCATGATGTTGTCAAAATCAGCCATTGCTTCCGTAAGATCTCCGACCAGCAAGTCAGCTCTTTCCACGGTCGCCAACAGATCGCCTGTCAATTCTGGAGCCGTTTGAGCTGCCCCTGACAGATGATCAGCTGCAGTACTAAGCGAACTAATCAATGCCTTGATTTCTTCACCCTCAGCATCCATAACATTTGATAGTTCCCCCAAAATATTTTCCAGATACCGGGTACTCCCAGTAACTTTTTGGACAGTTGAATCCGAAAGGAGAGCTGCCATCTGTTCGAGGACCACCTGTCCTTTTTGTCCCAATGATTCAGTATCATCAAAAAGACTTTTCGTTATCGATCCAGGCAAGAAAGATCCTTCTTCAATATTTCCTGGCCCCATTCCTGGAACTATTTTGACTGTGCGGGGATCCATTATTCCTGTACTCACCAACTGCGCACTAGATCCCACTGGTATTCGCCATTTTCCTTCTACCTCTAAAACAATCGTCACTTCCTCTTCGCCTGGTTGCAGACTGAAATCATGAACTCGTCCAATCGGGATACCTCGCATCTGAATCGGGTCCCCTTTTCTGAGCCCCATTACATCAACCACATTCGTAGAGACCTTGTATCGGCCTCTGAAAGTAGCAGGATCAGTGAGCAAATAGAGCATAAAGACAACAGCCAAAATGCCCAAAATCACAAACACTCCCACCCTTGATTCTTTCTGCTTCACGGGAGTAGGTATTCTTCGATTCGTACTTTCTCCACTAGGTGGCATTCTTTTGTTTTCTGTAACCACTGAAAAACTCCCTTTCTACATGTTCTATCGAATATCGAGTATGTCTAGCGCTTCCTTAGCAGCTCGACGGTCAGTAAAAGCTTTCACGACAGCATCTTCGCTATTTCTAAATTCTTCTGGAGATCCGCAGAATCTGAGCTTTCCGCCCTCCAACATTGCAACTCTATCGCACATCTCCAGCCCTCCTTCCACATCATGAGTGACAAGAAGAGATGTCACATGTAATTCTTCAGATAACTGTTTTATCAATCTTTCAATCGCTGCTGTATTCACTGGATCTAATCCAGTGGTGGGTTCATCCCACAACAGAATCTCAGGTCTACCTGCAATAGCTCGTGCTATGCCTACTCTCTTCTTCATCCCTCCGCTCAATTCAGCTGGAAATTTACTCCAGACCGCTTGAGGATCCAGGTTGACCAGTTCTAAAGATTCCCAAATCCTCTCTTGGACTGCATTCAGCCCCATCTCTCCGATCGCTTTTTCAGACAAACCCATCTCGACATTTTCCGATACAGATAGTGAATCAAATAGAGCCGCATATTGGAAGACATAGCCGATAACCTCCCTGATAGCTGTCACAGTTCCAGGTTGACCAAAATACACAGATTTCCCATTGATAAAAACATCGCCACGGTCCGGAGTAATGAGACTTAGGGTGGTTTTCAAAAGGACACTTTTTCCAGTTCCAGACGGACCAAACAAAGCGAACATCTCACCAGATTTAACCGCTAAATCAATACCAGACAGGACGGGAGAATCAAATGATTTTTCTATCCCTTTATACTGAATCGCAATTTTATCTGTGAAGTCGGACAAGTTAAACCTTATTGCAAGAAAAGTGGAGGGAACATTGCATCAATCACCAAGATTGTAAGAATCATCAGAACCACTGATTCGGTTGTTGTGCGGCCTACTCCTTCAGCACCTCCTCTCGTTCTCAAACCCATATGCACGGCAATTAAAGGAATCGCTATTCCAAAGAAGAAAGCCTTCAAGAGGGAGTAGAACATATCGTATGAATGCCAAAAAAGTCTGGCACCATAGAAAAATCTTTCGATACCTAAGCCCAAGGTGTATTGGGCAGATATCATTCCCGTTAAGATTCCGACCATGTTCGCAAGAGCCACAAGTAGTGGCATAGAAATCATCATGGCTATAACTCGAGGCGCCGCCAATACTTCCACCGGGTCGCGTCCTACCGAATAAAGAGCATCTATCTGCTCAGAGACTCTCATAGTACCTAGCTCAGCAGTGATCCGTGCCCCCACTCTTCCGATCATTACGATAGCAGTCAAGACTGGACCCATTTCCAAGATTACACTTTCTACCACTATAGACCCCATGATATATACTGGAAGGCTACTCTGCATCTGATAGCCTCCCTGTTGGCTTGTCACGACTCCTACAAGCCCGGCCGCTAACAAAACTATTGGGACACTCTGGATCCCTACTAGATATACTTGTCTGAAGATTGCTTTAGACGAGATACGCAAGCGGATCGATGCCCAACTAATATTAAAAAATAATAGACCAATTTGTCCAGCGTGCTCTGCCACCAGATTCAGTTTTTGCGTTAGTCCAGACATCACGCCACGGTCAGCACTAGGCTTCATGTTGGTCTAACCAGGATATCTCGTGGAGTTTTTGAGACGAAAATATCATTTTCCCTTCCGTATATGACTTAAATTTAAAGGTATATTTTCCCTAAAACTTAACTCCTAACTACTTTATAAGTATAATCTGACAAATAGG